>NZ_JBFAJY010000026.1:0-104407 GCF_040655445.1 Streptomyces sp. NPDC050423 | reverse complement strand
CTGCCGTCACCGCCGTGCTCCCGCGGCCAGCGCCTGCCTTCGGCCGGGTCGGCGAGCGCGTCCTGCTCCTCGCCGTTGCCGTCCGGGTCGGCCCGGTCCAGCGCGGGCCTGCGCGGCGCGGCCGAGTCGGTCAGCAGGTAGTCGGCCGCCGCGGTGTCCGTCACCAGGCTGGTGACCAGACCGGACCGGAGCACCGCGCCGATCGCCGCGGCCTTGCGCTGGCCGCCCGCGATCGCCACCACCTCGGGGATCCGGCGCAGCCGGTCCGCCTCGACCGTGATGCAGCGCTCGCCCAGGTCCCGGCCGACCCGCCGGCCCTCCGAGTCGAAGAGGTGCGCCGACATCTCGGCGGCGACGCCGAGCGAGGCGTAGTGCTCGCGCTCCTCGTCGGACAGCATGTCGTGGACCGTGGAGATGCCGGGCTCCCAGGAGCCGATGGACACCGCCGCGACCGTCACCTTGTCGAAGTACTCGAAGGCGCGGGCGATCCCGGTCTGGTGGCGCAGCGCGGCAGCGGTGGCCGGGTCGGGCAGCAGCATCGGCGCGTAGATGGGGTGGGCCTCGCCGCCGGCGACCTGGGCGGCCCGCCGGACCGCCTCGACCGAGCCGCGCTCGGCGGTCCCCGCGTCGTACACCCCGGTGAGCTGCACGACCGTGCACGGCGGGAGCCGGTCCAGGGCGGCGGCCATGTGGATGGTGGACCGGCCCCAGGCGAGTCCGAGCACATCGCCCTCGTTCACCAGTTCGCCCAGCAGATCGGCCGCGACCTCGCCGAGGTTCTCCGGGTCGGCGGCGTCGTCCTGCTCCTCGGCCGGGGATTCGACCACGACCGCGTGGCGCAGCCCGTAGCGGGCGCGCAGCGCGTCGGAGCGCTCGGCGTCCAGCTCGGCGGGGACCCGGATCTCGATCCGTACGAGGTCACGCTCCAGCGCCGTCTCCAGGACCCTGGCGACCTTGAAGCGGCTGACGCCGAACTCCTCTGCGATCTGGATCTTGGATTTGCCCTCAAGGTAGAAGCGGCGGGCCATGGCCGCCGCCTGCACCAGCTCCGCGGGCCCCATCCGCAGGGCGGACCGGCCCGCCGACATTGCAGACACCGCGTTCTCCTCACTGCTGTTCACGCCTCGATACGCCGTTCATCCTGTCAGATACGGCGATCCTTGACCGGTCCCGTCGGACCGCGTTCATCTGCCCTTGGCCGGGCCGACCTGCGGCCGGGGGCCGGAGGCTGCCTGCTCCGTCGCCCGCGTCAGTGGCCGCACGCCCACTGCGCCGAGGCGATGGCTCCGTCGGCCTTGGCGCGCAGGGCCCGTACCGCCGCGGCCGGGTCCTTGGCCCCGTACACGGCGGAGCCCGCGACGAAGACGTCGGCGCCGGCGTCGGCGCACCGCTCGATGGTGGACTCGGAGACCCCGCCGTCGACCTGGAGCCACAGTTCGAGACCGTGCCTGGAGATCAGTTCACGGGTGCGGCGGATCTTCGGCAGCATGATGTCCAGGAAGGACTGGCCCCCGAAGCCCGGCTCCACCGTCATGATCAGCAGCATGTCGAGCTCGGGGAGCAGGTCCTCGTACGGCTCGATGGGCGTCGCCGGCCTGAGCGCCATGGACGCGCGGGCACCCTTGGCCCGGATCTCCCGCGCCAGCCGCACGGGGGCGGCCGCGGCCTCCACGTGGAAGGTGACGGATCCCGCCCCCGCCTCGACGTACTGCGGGGCCCAGCGGTCCGCGTCCTCGATCATCAGATGGCAGTCCAGCGGCGTGGCCGTGGCCCTGCTGAGCGATTCCACGATCGGAACGCCGAGGGTCAGATTGGGCACGAAGTGGTTGTCCATGACATCGACATGGAGCCAGTCGGCACCTTCGACGGCCTGCGCCTCCTCGGCGAGGCGTGCGAAGTCGGCGGAGAGAATGCTGGGGTTGATCTGGGCCATGGGCCAAGCCTGCCATGTTCTGCGGCACTTCCCCGCTCCGGTGCGCTCCAAAGCCTCACGGGATCATTACGGTTCGCACATTCCCGGATTTTTCACCCCCCGGTCCGGCGACGGGCCGCCCCGCCGGGCGGATCCGGTCAGCCGGTTCGCCGCAGCACGGCGAGGTACATCGCGTCCGTGCCGTGCAGATGCGGCCACAGCTGGACGTCCGGTCCGTCGCCCAGGGCGGGCACCCCGGGCATCAGCGGACGGGCGTCCACCCACTCGGCCTCGACCGGCGCCCCGCCGCGGCCCTTGAGTACGTCCTCGACGACCACCCGGGTCTCCGCGAGGTGCGGGGAGCAGGTCGCGTACCCGACGACACCGCCGATCCGTACGGCCTTCAGCGCCTCGCGCAGCAGACCGCGCTGGAGCGGCGCGAAGCTCTCCAGGTCCTCCTTGCGGCGTCGCCAGCGGGCCTCCGGCCGGCGGCGCAGCGCGCCGAGGCCCGAGCACGGGACGTCCATCAGGATCCGGTCGAAGGTGTCGGGCCGCCACGGCGGGCGGGTGCCGTCGGCGGTGATCACCTGGTACGGGCCGGGGTTGCCGGCGAGGGAGCGCTCGACGAGGCGGGCCCGGTGCGGCTGCTTCTCGGCCGCCAGCAGGGCGGCGCCGCGTCCGGCCGCGAGGGCGGCCAGCAGGGCGGCCTTGCCGCCGGGGCCGGCGCAGCCGTCGAGCCAGCGGGTGTCCCTGCCCTCCAGCGGCGCGTTGGCGAGAGCCGCGGCGACGAGCTGGCTGCCCTCGTCCTGAACACCTGCCCGGCTCTCCTGCACGGCGGTCAGAGCTCCGGGCTCGCCGCCCTCGGCCATCCGCACGGCGTAGGGCGACCAGCGGCCCGGGAGCCCGTTCTCCTCGCCGAGCGCGTCGAGCAGCTCATCGGTGGTGGAGCGGCCGGGGCGGGCGACCAGGGTGACCTCGGGCCGTTCGTTGTCGGCCTCCAGCAGGTCCTCGATGCCCGCGCGGCCGCCGCCGAGAGCGTCCCAGAGCGCGGAGACGACCCAGCGCGGATGCGAGTGCACGAGGGCGAGGTGGTCCTCCGCGTCGTCCTCGTAAGAGGGGGCGACCCGTGCCACCCACCCGTCGAGGTCGTCCGCGGAGACCTTGCGCAGGACGGCGTTGACGAACTTGGCGCGCCCCTCGCCGAGCACCACCCGGGCCAGTTCCACACTGGCGGAGACCGCGGCGTGGGTCGGGATACGGGTGCCGAGCAGCTGGTGCACGCCCATGTTCAGCACGTCCAGGACCGGCGGGTCGACCTCGCGCAGCGGCCGGTCGATGCAGGCGGCGACGATCGCGTCGTACGTGCCCTGGCGGCGCAGCGTTCCGTAGACCAGCTCGGTCGCCAGGGCCGCGTCCCGGCTGTCGAAGTCGCCCTTGGCGCGGGCCTTCTTCAACAGCGGGGGGAGGACGAGGTTGGCGTACGCGTCGCGTTCGTCGACGGCCCTGAGGGCCTCGAAGGCAAGGAACCGGACCTGGTCCTTCTGCGGGCGGCGGTGCGGTGTGGCGGGACGGCGACGCGGCTGGTCGTTCACGTGAAAGGTGCTCCGCTGATGGTGAGAGGGCGAACTGCCCCAGCCTACGTCCCCGTCCCGCCCCGCTCCGCCGTCCCGACGGATCCCTGGACCCTGGATCCCTGGATCCCTGGATCCCTAGATCCCCACGAGCTCGCCGGGAACGATGCGCACCCCGCGCGCCCAGTCCGCGGCGCGCATCGGCTTCTTGCCCTGCGGCTGGACCCAGAGCAGCTCGATCGCGTGCGATCCGGTGCCCACGTGGACGTTGTTCTTGGCCGCTGACAGCTCGCCGGGGGCCAGATCGGTCCGGTCCAGGACGGGCACGGCCTGGATCAGCTTGAGCCGTTCCCCGCGGAAGAGGGTCCAGGCGCCGGGGGCGGGGGTGCAGCCGCGGACCACCCGGTCGACGCGGAGTGCGGGCGCCGACCACTGGACCTGGGCGTCCTCGACGGTGATCTTCGGCGCGAGGGTGATTCCGCTGTCGGGCTGCGGAACTGCGTGCAGGGTGCCGTCCTCGATCCCGTCCATCGTGGCGGCGAGCAGCCCGGCTCCGGCGAACGCCAGCCGGGTCAGCAGATCACCGCTGGTGTCGGTGGGCCGGACCTCCTCGGTCAGGACGCCGTACACCGGCCCGGAGTCGAGCCCCTCCTCGATCAGGAAGGTGGCGGCACCCGTGACCTCGTCGCCCGCCATGACGGCGTGCTGCACGGGTGCGGCACCGCGCCAGGCGGGCAGCAGCGAGAAGTGGAGGTTGACCCAGCCGCGGGCGGGGATGTCGAGTGCGCTCTTGGGCAGCAGCGCCCCGTAGGCGACGACCGGGCAGCAGTCCGGCGCGATCTCCCGCAGCCGCGCCAGGAAGTCCTCGTCCCGGGGCCTGGCCGGCTTGAGGACCTCGATCCCGGCCTCCTCGGCCCGTTCGGCGACGGGACTGGCGACCAGGCGGCGGCCGCGCCCCGCGGGCGCGTCGGGCCGGGTCACGACAGCGGCGACCTCGTGCCGGCCGGAGGCGATCAGGGCGTCGAGTGCGGGTACGGCTACCTCGGGGGTGCCTGCGAAGACGAGCTTCATGGGTGGCTGACTGCCTCTCAGGCCGAAACGTTACGGTGACGAGCAACGCACAAGTCTATGGGCCCGGCGGCCGGGGGGCGTACGCGCCATTGCGCGCCCCTCGCGGGTGCGTATACGCCCCCGGAGCGTGACCACATCCCCGGCTGAGGCGTTGGTCAAGAGAGATTGACCGAAGCGAGCCGCCACGGTGCGGCCCGATCCCTTTCAACGCCGGTTCGAGAGGCTTCTTCATGGCCGACCACGCAACCCACGACGCCCAAGCGCGGGCCAGCCTGCATCTTCTGGTGCGGGACATCGAGCGGGTCCGGCGGCAGGTGGACGCGCTGCGCACGCTCACCGCCCAACTGGGCAACGTCTACCGTCCGCGCCGCTCCGGCCCGTCCGCGGGCTTCGTCGTCTACGGCAGGGCCCCGGCCCCCACCGTCAGGCTGGCGCAGGAACTGCGGGACAGTGTCGAGACCCTGGTGACCGCGGCAGTGGACTTCGACCGTTCGCTGGGCTTCTCCTGGGACGCGGTGGGCTCCGCGCTGGGAGTCACCAAGCAGGCGGTCCACCGCCGCTACGGCACACGGCGCGCCACCCCCCAGCCGTTGGCGGCCGAGGCCGCCGAGCCCGTGGTGCAGCGACCGGTGCCGGTCGTTCCCGGATCACCCGCCGCTCCCGCACTGCCCGCCGTCCCGGCCGCGCGCTCGATGCCCCCGCAGCCGTCGGCGGACCGCCCGCCCCTGCGCGAGGACCTGCGCCCGGGGGCCTTCCCGGGTCCGCGCAACGGCTGACGCACCACACCCGTGCCTGTCCCGCCGCACGCCGCCGGGACAGGCACACCCCTCCCTCGGCCCCTGTCCACACCCGCTCCAACCCGTCCGCAAGCCACTCAAGCCCGTCCGGCGATTGAGGACAGAGCGTCCAGCGGGCGCCCCGCACCCTCAGCCGCCCCCTCCGCCGCACCGTCACCAGCGCCCCGTCACCCGATGTCCGGCGGATCCACCCGAATCCGCACCGCACCGCCGCCCCCACCGCCCCGCGACATCCGCGCCGACTGCGCCGCCTTCAGCGCGGCCGCCAGCGCCGCCCCGCTGCCCGGACGCACCCGGATCAGGGCCCGCTCCCAGGTCTCCCCCGGCGGTGCGTCGAAGGGCCGGCGGGGCCGTCCCGGCTCGCTGCCGGGGACCGGCACCGGACCGAGGACCTCCGCGTCCGGCGGCAGTTCCGCGGCGGCCAGGAACGCGGCGAGCGCCTGCGGCTCTCCCGTCACCGAAGCCATCCGGGACACCGGCGGAAAGCCCAGCTCGGCCCGTTCCGCGAGCTCTCGGCGCGCGTGCCCGACCGGGTCCCAGCGCACCAGGGCCTGCACCGGCCGCAGCGTCGGCTCGGCGACGATCACCACCGTGCCGCCCTCGGGCTGCCCCCGCACCAGCGCGGCGGCGGCCGTCCAGCGGCGCAGCGCCTCCTCCCCGGCCCGCAGGTCGGGGCGGCCGACCATCGCCCAGCCGTCCAGCAGCAGCGCCGCCGCGTATCCGCCGTCGGCGACCGGTTCGGCGCCCGGGGTGCTGACCACGAGCGCGGGCTGGTCCGGTACCGAGTCCAGCACATGGTCGCGCCCGGAGGTCCGCACCGGCACTGCGGGGAACGCCCGGCCGAGCTCCTCCGCGGTCCGGCGGGCGCCGACGATCTGCGCGCGCAGCCGGCGGGCCCCGCAGGCGACGCAGTGCCAGGACGTCTCGGCCCGGCCGCACCAGGCGCAGTTCAGGTCCTGCTGGTCGGGCGCCTCCAGCGGCCCCGCGCAGTGCCGGCACCGCGCGGGCTCCCGGCAGCGCTCGCAGGCCAGTCGCGGAGCGTACCCGCGACGCGGCACCTGCACGAGCACCGGGCCGCTGCGCAGCCCGTCCCGCACGGTCTGCCACGCGAGGCTCGGCAGCCTCGCGGACCGGGCGGCGCCGTCCCGCGCGAGCTCGCCGTCGCCGACGGTACGCACCAGGGGCGCCGCGATCCGCGTCTGCTCCCGGTCGGCGCGCAGCGGCAGTGCCCAGCCGCTCTCCACCAGCTGAGCGGCCTCCACGGTGCAGTTCGTGCCGCCGAGCAGGAAGGCGCATCTGCCGTGCGCGGCCCGTAGCTCAAGGACCTCGCGGACGTGCGGGAAGGGGGCGTTGTCATCGCTGTGGCTGGAGTCCCCGTCGTCCCAGACGGCGACCAGGCCGAGGTCGGCGACCGGGGCGAACATCGCGGCCCGCGTCCCGACCACCGCCCGGACGGACCCGCGCCGTACGGCGAGCCACTCCCGGTAGCGCTTCTCGGGTCCCGAGCCGGCGGTCAGCAGGGCGTGGCGGCCCTCCCCGAGGATCCCGGAGAGCGCGGCGTCGACCCGCCCCGCGGTCCGTCCGTCGGGGACCACGACCAGTGCGCCGCGCCCCGACGCGAGGGTCGCGGCGACGGCCCCGGCGATCTCCTCGGGCCAGCGCGGGCCCGGCAGCGCGGTCCACACGGCCCTGGGCGCGCCGCCCGAGGCGAGCGCCTCCAGGAACGCCGCGCCCTGCCCGTACCGCGCCCAGGTGCCGGGAGAGGGCGCCGGGGGCGGCGGCAGCGGTTCGGGAGACGGTCTGGACTCGGCCCGTGCGTTCCTCGGCGGCACCGCGAGCTGCAGGACGTCCGCGAGGCTGCCCGCGTACCGGTCGGCGACGGCGCGGGCGAGGCCGAGCAGCTCCGGTCCGAGGACGGGTTCGGGTGACACGACGGAGGCGAGCGCGGCCAGTGCTCCGCTGTAGTCGGACTCGGCCAGCCGCTCGACCAGGAATCCGTCGATCAGCCCGCCGCCCTCGCGCCGCCCGCCCCGGACATTGCGCCCGCCGGCACCGAAACGCACCCGCACCCGAACCCCGGGCTGCGCGTCGGCGTCGAGCTCCTCGGGGACGGCGTAGTCGAAGTACTGGTCGAGATGGAGCGCGCCCTTGTTCACCAGGACTCGGGCCACGGGCAGCTCGCCGGCGAGGGCGGCCCCGCGCCAGGTCCGTGGTTTGGCCCGGGGCACCTTGGCCCGGCGCACCGTCTCCCGAATCAGCGCAAGCTGCTCCGGCGCCCCGGTGCCGGGCTCGTCGGACCGCTCGTTGTCGCTGCTCACAGCCAAATTCCTACCAGATGCCACTGACAGCGGGCGGCGCCGGCCGCTCCGGCCTGCGCCGCCCCTCCCGTTCGGGCGGGGAGAAACGCCGGAGCCCGGACACCGATGAGGCGTCCGGGCTCCGGCGGAAGGGGTTGCCCGCGAGGGGCGACCGAGGTCCTACAGGCCTGCGGCCTTGCGCAGTGCGTCCACCCGGTCCGTGCGCTCCCACGTGAAGTCGGGAAGCTCACGGCCGAAGTGGCCGTACGCGGCGGTCTGGGCGTAGATCGGGCGGAGCAGGTCGAGGTCGCGGATGATCGCGGCCGGGCGGAGGTCGAAGACCACGCCGATGGCGTGCTCGATCTTCTCGGTCTCGATCACCGCGGTGCCGAAGGTCTCGACGAAGAGGCCCACCGGCTCGGCCTTGCCGATCGCGTAGGCGACCTGTACCTCGCAGCGGGCCGCGAGGCCCGCGGCGACGACGTTCTTGGCCACCCAGCGCATCGCGTACGCGGCCGAGCGGTCCACCTTCGACGGGTCCTTGCCGGAGAACGCCCCGCCGCCGTGGCGGGCCATGCCTCCGTAGGTGTCGATGATGATCTTGCGGCCGGTCAGGCCGGCGTCGCCCATCGGGCCGCCGATCTCGAAACGTCCGGTCGGGTTGACCAGCAGACGGTAGCCCTCGGTGTCCAGCTTGATGCCGTCCTCGATCAGCTGCCCGAGCACGTGCTCGACGACGAACTCGCGGATGTCGGGCGCGAGGAGCGAGTCGAGGTCGATGTCGCTGGCGTGCTGCGAGGAGACGACGACCGTGTCGAGACGGACGGCCTTGTCGCCGTCGTACTCGATGGTGACCTGGGTCTTGCCGTCGGGACGCAGGTACGGGATGGTCCCGTTCTTGCGGACCTCGGAGAGGCGGCGGGACAGCCGGTGCGCGAGGTGGATCGGCAGCGGCATCAGCTCGGGCGTCTCGTCGCAGGCGTACCCGAACATCAGGCCCTGGTCGCCGGCGCCCTGCTTGTCGAGTTCGTCCTCGTCGCCCTCGACCCGCTTCTCGTAAGCGGTGTCGACACCCTGCGCGATGTCGGGCGACTGCGCGCCGATGGACACCGACACGCCACAGGAGGCGCCGTCGAAGCCCTTCTTGGAGGAGTCGTAGCCGATTTCCAGGATCTTGTCGCGCACCAGCTGTGCGATCGGGGCGTAGGCCTTGGTCGTGACCTCACCCGCAACATGCACCTGACCTGTGGTGATCAAGGTCTCGACGGCGACACGCGACGTCGGGTCCTCACGGAGAAGTGCATCGAGAATGGTGTCGCTGATCTGGTCAGCGATCTTGTCGGGGTGACCCTCGGTAACGGACTCCGAGGTGAAGAGACGGCGGGACACATCGCTCCCTGGGGTTGCAGCGGCTGCTGGCTGATCATTTGGCGGACGGCCCGGGAGCTGCGCCCGGTAAGGTCCAGGGCCAGTTTATCGGTCGGCTCCGGCTGTCGGACAACGTGTCTCGCCCTTTGGGAGTTCTGTGACATGCGGCACGGCCGCCCGGACACCCTCCGGCGGCGCCGCAAGGCCCGCTCGAAGCCCCGTTTCCCAAGGGATCGGACCCGCCGGGCGAGGACGCCTGAAATTCATCCAAGACGCGGCGACACGAGGTCCCAGACCGTGTCGGCGAGCGCCTCCTTGGGCCCGAACGGCACCGGGGTCTCGCCGCCGTCGGCCGCGAGCACCACCGCTTCGTTCTCCTCGGAGCCGAAGGTCCTGTGCTCCCCCACCTCGTTGACCACCAGCAGGTCGCAGCCCTTGCGGCGGAGCTTCTCGCGCCCGTTGGCCAGGACGTCGTCGGTCTCCGCGGCGAACCCGACCACGATCTGTTCCGGGTGGGCGCGCCGCGCGGCGACCTCGGCGAGGATGTCCGGGTTGCGGACGAGCGTGATCGGGGCGGGCTCCTGGCCGTCCTTCTTCTTGATCTTCCCCGTGGCGTACTCGGCCGGGCGGAAGTCGGCCACCGCCGCCGCCATCACCACGACGTCCGCGTCCGCCGCCGCCTTCAGCACGGCCTCGCGCAGCTGCATCGCGGTCCCGGCCCGGACGACGTCGGCCCCGGACGGGTCGGGCAGGCCGGTGTTGGCCTCGATGAGTGTGACCCGCGCGCCTCGCGCGACCGCGGTGCGGGCGAGCGCGTACCCCTGCTTCCCGGAGGAGCGGTTGCCGAGGTACCGGACCGGGTCGAGCGGTTCCCGGGTGCCGCCCGCGCTGATCACCACATGGCGGCCCACCAGGTCGGGGGCGACGGGCCCCCGGGACAGCACGCGGCGGCAGACCTCGAAGATCTCCGCCGGGTCGGGCAGCCTGCCCTTGCCGGTGTCGACGCCGGTGAGCCGGCCGACGGCGGGCTCGATGACGACGGCGCCCCGGCGGCGCAGGGTGGCGACGTTCTCCCGGGTGGCCGGGTGCTCCCACATCTCGGTGTGCATGGCGGGCGCGAAGACGACCGGACAGCGCGCGGTGAGCAGCGTGTTGGTCAGCAGGTCGTCGGCCAGCCCGTGGGCGGCCCGGGCCAGCAGGTCGGCGGTGGCGGGGGCGACGACGACGAGGTCGGCGTGCTGCCCGATCCGCACGTGCGGGACCTCGTGGACGTCGTTCCAGACCTCGGTCGACACCGGGTGGCCGGAGAGCGCCGACCAGGTGGCCGCGCCCACGAAGTGGAGCGAGGCCTCGGTCGGCACGACCCGTACGTCGTGGCCGGACTCGGTCAGCCGCCGCAGCAGCTCGCACGCCTTGTACGCGGCGATGCCCCCGCTGACGCCCAGAACGACCTTCGGCTTCTCCACTGCGTCTCCCCGCACTCGGGTACGTACTCGGATACGTACGCACCCATGCTGCCTCACCGTCGCGGACGCCGGTCTGCCGCCCCGGAAACACCACAGGCCCGGCGGTGGAGACCGCCGGGCCTGTGGTGAAGGTGCGTTTCCTGCTTACTGCGCGGGGCCCTCGATGGCCTCGGAGGTGAGCAGGCCCGCGTTGATCTCGCGGAGTGCGATCGAGAGCGGCTTCTCGTGCACGTGGGTGTCGACGAGCGGGCCGACGTACTCGAGGAGTCCCTCACCGAGCTGCGAGTAGTACGCGTTGATCTGGCGCGCGCGCTTGGCGGCGTAGATCACGAGGCTGTACTTCGAGTCGGTTGCTTCGAGGAGCTCATCAATCGGCGGGTTGATGATGCCCTCGGGCGTGGTGATGGAAGAGGACACTCTCTGCCTTCCGAAGGGGGTGAAGATCAAAGAAATCTTTGACAGTCAGGGGCTGTGTGGTGCGGTCCCGTGTCGGTGCGACCCGTTCGTTCAGTCGCCGGCGGCACGGTGGCCGGAAGCCTCCAGCATCAAGGCTAGCAGCTCACGCGCCACATCCTCGACGGAGGTATTGACAAGCGTCGTATCGAACTCGGATTCGGCAGCCAGTTCGATCTTGGCCGCGCCGAGGCGGCGTTCGATCACCTCGGGCGCCTCGGTGCCGCGGCCGGTGAGCCGGCGGACCAGCTCGTCCCAGCTCGGCGGCGCGAGGAAGACCAGCTGCGCGTCGGCCATCGACTGCCTGACCAGCCGGGCGCCCTGGAGATCGATCTCCAGCAGCACCGGCTCACCCGCCTCCAGCCGCTCCTGCACGGCGCGGCGCGGGGTGCCGTAGCGGTTGCCGGCGAACTCGGCCCACTCCAGCAGCTCACCGTTGGCGATCAGCTTGTCGAACTCCTCGTTGTCAACGAAGAAGTAGTGGACACCGTTGCGTTCGCCGGGGCGGGGCTTGCGGGTCGTCGCCGACACCGAGAGCCATACCTCGGGATGGACCTTGCGCATATGCGCGACGACCGTGCTCTTGCCGACACCCGAGGGGCCGGAGAGCACGGTCAGCCGCGGACGTACGTCCGGGGGCACGGGGGACGTCCCCCGGGATGTTGCAGCCATGGAGTGATTATCCAGGTTCTCAGGAGTGCCTGAGAACGTCAGGCGGCGCTGCCGCCGAACTCACGCTCCAGGGATGCGATCTGGTTGGAGCCAAGACCCCGGACCCGGCGGCTCTCGGAGATGCCGAGCCGCTCCATGATCTGCTTGGCGCGGACCTTGCCCACGCCGGGCAGGGACTCCAGCAGGGCGGAGACCTTCATCTTCCCGATGACGTCGTTCTCCTGGCCCGACTTGATGACCTCGTGGAGGGAGGCGCCGGAGTGCTTGAGTCGATTCTTGACCTCGGCCCGCTCCCGGCGAGCCGCGGCGGCCTTTTCGAGCGCGGCTGCGCGCTGTTCAGGGGTAAGGGGCGGAAGAGCCACGCCTACGTCACCTCGGATGTCGATCTGTCGGATACGGACCGGTGAGGCAACTGGATCGCCCCTCACCTGGTGAGCAACGAACAACCTGTGCGCGTTGGCTCTCGACGGAGACTAGCGGCCAAGGCCGCCGGAGTCAGCGAGAACAGACTAAAAGTCCTGGTCAGCCTTTGCCGACCGGGACATTTCCGGCATAACAGCCGAGTTTTTTGGTCAGGATTACGTCAACTCGCTGTTACGTGGGATGGTCAGCCGTCCGAGACGGCCGCGCGGACCTCGTCCGTGAACCGCTCGGCGGCTTCGCGCAGCCCTGCCGCGTCCGGACCGTGGCGCAGCACGCCCCGGCTCACGCTGGGCAGCACATTGTGTACCGCGTCACCGAAGACCCCCGGCAGATCCGCGGGGGTCGCGCCCTGCGCGCCGATGCCGGGCGCGAGCAGCGGACCGTTGATCGCGAGGTCCACGCCCGCGTCCCCGAGCGTGGCCCCGACCACCGCGCCGACCGAGCCGAGCGGGGTGGCCCCCTCGTTCTCGGCCGCCATGTGGCCGAGCATCAGCTGGGCCAGCGAGCGGCCGTCGGCCGCGGTGGCGCGCTGCACCTCGGCGCCCTCCGGGTTGGAGGTGAGGGCGAGTACGAAGACCCCCGAGCCGGAGATCACGGCCGCGTCGAGCGCCGGCCGCAGCGAGCCGAAGCCGAGGTACGGCGAGACGGTGACCGCGTCGGAGAACAGCGGCGAGCCCTTGTCCAGGTACGTGGCGGCGTAGGCGCCCATGGTGGAGCCGATGTCACCGCGCTTGGCGTCCATCAGGACCAGCGCACCGGCCTCCCTGGCCTCCTCGACGGCCTTCTCCAGGACGGCGATGCCGCGCGAGCCGAAGCGCTCGAAGAACGCCGACTGCGGCTTGAGCACGGCGACCCGGCCCGCCAGCGCCTCCACGACCGTGCGGGTGAAGCGCTCCAGGCCCGCCACGTCGTCGTTCAGCCCCCAGGAGGTGAGCAGGGAGGCGTGCGGGTCGATGCCGACGCAGAGCGGACCACGGGTGTCCATGGCCCGGCGCAGGCGTGCGCCGAAGGGTTCCGGGGTCATTTCACGGCCTTCCTGGTCTGGGCGCCGACGGCGTCGGCGAGGGTGGAGTACGGGGAGGCGGCCAGGCGCGCGGCCAGGCCCTTGTGGATCGCGCGGGCGTAGAACGGGCCCTCGTAGATGAAGGCGCTGTAGCCCTGCACGAGCGTGGCACCGGCCAGGATGCGCTGCCAGGCGTCCTCGGCGTTCTCGATGCCTCCGACGCCCACCAGGGTGATCCGGTCGCCCACGCGCGCGTAGAGGCGGCTCACGACCTTCAGGGAGCGTTCCTTGAGGGGTGCGCCGGACAGCCCGCCGGTCTCCCCGGTCAGGGAGGGTGCGGACTTCAGGCCCAGGCTGTCGCGGGCGATGGTGGTGTTGGTGGCGATGATGCCGTCCAGGCCCAGCTCGACCGCGAGGTCGGCGACCGCGTCGATGTCCTCGTCCGCGAGGTCGGGGGCGATCTTGACGAGCAGCGGGACCCGGCGGCCGGTGACGGTCCGGTCGGCGGCCTCGCGCACGGCGGACAGCAGCGGGCGCAGCGACTCGGTGGCCTGGAGGTTGCGCAGGCCCGGCGTGTTCGGCGAGGAGACGTTGACGACGAGGTAGTCGGCGTGGGCTGCGAGCCGCTCGGTGGACTTCACGTAGTCGGCGGCGGCCTCGGCCTCGGGGACGGCCTTGGTCTTGCCGATGTTGACGCCGACCGTGGTCCGGAAGACCGGCACGCGGGCGGCCAGGCGCTCGGCTACGGCGGCCGAGCCCTCGTTGTTGAAGCCCATGCGGTTGATCAGCGCGCGGTCCGCGACGAGGCGGAACAGCCGCTTCCTGGGGTTTCCGGGCTGCGGCTCGCCGGTGACCGTACCGATCTCGATGTGGTCGAAGCCGAGCATCGACATGCCGTCGATCGCGACGGCGTTCTTGTCGAAGCCGGCGGCGAGGCCGAAGGGGCCGTGCATCCGCAGGCCGAGGGCCTCGGTGCGCAGCTCCTGGTGGCGGGGGGCGAGCGCGGCGGCGACGAAGGTGCGCAGAACGGGGACGCGGGCGGCGAGCCGGATCCACCGGAACGCGGCGTGGTGGGCCCGCTCCGGGTCCATGCGCCTGAAGACCAGCTGGAAGAAGAGTCTGTACATCGGGGGTGTCCTCGGTGTTCTCACGAAGAGGGGGACACCGTTTCCGGTGTCCCCCTGCCGGCTTCTAGTCGCGGGCCGCGGTCAGACGTTCCGCGTGTTCCTGGAGGGAACGGACGCCCACGTCGCCGTGGTTGAGGGCGTCGATGCCCTGGACCGCCGCGGCGAGCGCCTGGACCGTGGTCAGGCACGGTACGGACCGGGCGACGGCCGCGGTACGGATCTCGTAGCCGTCGAGCCGGCCGCCGGTTCCGTACGGCGTGTTGACGATGAGGTCGACCTCGCCGTCGTGGATCAGCTGGACGATGGTCTTCTCACCGTTGGGGCCCTCGCCCTCGGACTGCTTGCGCACGACGCGAGCGTTGATGCCGTTGCGCTTGAGCACCTCGGCGGTGCCGGAGGTGGCCATCAGCTCGAAGCCGTGGGCGACCAGCTCGCGCGCCGGGAAGATCATCGAGCGCTTGTCGCGGTTGGCGACCGAGATGAAGGCGCGGCCCGTGGTGGGCAGCGGGCCGTACGCGCCGGCCTGCGACTTGGCGTACGCCGTGCCGAAGACCGAGTCGATGCCCATGACCTCGCCGGTGGAGCGCATCTCCGGGCCGAGGACCGTGTCGACGCCGCGGCCGTGGATGTCGCGGAAGCGCGACCACGGCATGACGGCCTCCTTGACGGAGATCGGCGCGTCGAGCGGCAGCGTGCCGCCGTCGCCGTGCCTGGGCAGCAGGCCCTCCTCGCGCAGCTCCGCGACGGTCGCGCCCAGCGAGATCCGGGCGGCGGCCTTGGCGAGCGGGACGGCGGTCGCCTTCGAGGTGAAGGGGACGGTGCGCGAGGCGCGCGGGTTGGCCTCCAGGACGTAGAGGATGTCGCCGGAGAGCGCGAACTGGATGTTGATCAGTCCGCGTACGCCGACGCCCTTGGCGATGCCCTCGGTGGAGGCGCGCAGCCGCTTGATGTCGTAGCCGCCGAGGGTGATCGGGGGCAGCGCGCAGGCGGAGTCCCCGGAGTGGATGCCGGCCTCCTCGATGTGCTCCATGACGCCGCCGAGGTAGAGCTCGGTGCCGTCGTAGAGCGCGTCGACGTCGATCTCGATGGCGTCGTCGAGGAAGCGGTCGACCAGGACCGGCCGGGTGGGGCTGATCTCGGTGGACTCGGAGATGTACGAAGCGAGGCGGGTCTCGTCGTACACGATCTCCATGCCGCGGCCGCCGAGCACGTACGAGGGGCGTACGAGGACGGGGTAGCCGATCTCGTCGGCGATGGCCTTGGCCTCGGCGAAGGTGGTGGCGGTGCCGTGCTTCGGGGCGGGCAGACCGGCCTCGGCCAGGACCCGGCCGAAGGCGCCGCGGTCCTCGGCGGCGTGGATCGCCTCCGGCGGGGTGCCGACGACGGGCACGCCGTTGTCCTTGAGCGCCTGGGCCAGGCCGAGCGGGGTCTGGCCGCCGAGCTGCACGATGACACCCGCGATCGGGCCCGCGAGGGACTCCGCGTGCACGATCTCCAGCACGTCCTCAAGCGTCAGCGGCTCGAAGTAGAGGCGGTCGGAGGTGTCGTAGTCCGTGGACACGGTCTCCGGGTTGCAGTTGACCATCACGGTCTCGTAGCCCGCGTCGCTCAGCGCGAAGGAGGCGTGGACACAGGAGTAGTCGAACTCGATGCCCTGGCCGATTCGGTTGGGGCCGGAGCCCAGGATGATCACCGCGGGCTTGGTGCGGGGCGCGACCTCGCTCTCCTCGTCGTAGGAGGAGTAGAAGTACGGCGTCTTCGCGGCGAACTCGGCGGCACAGGTGTCGACCGTCTTGTAGACCGGGCGGATGCCGAGCGCGTGCCGTACCTCGCGGACGACGTCCTCGCGCAGGCCCCGGATCCCGGCGACCTGGGCGTCCGAGAAGCCGTGCCGCTTGGCGTCGGCCAGCAGTTCGGGCAGGAGCTTGTCGGCGGCGGCCAGCTCGTCGGCGATCTCCTTGATCAGGAAGAGCTGGTCGACGAACCAGGGGTCGATCCTCGTGGCGTCGAAGACCTCCTCCTGGGTGGCGCCGGCCCGGATCGCCTGCATGACGGTGTTGATCCGGCCGTCGGTCGGGCGGACCGCCTCGGCCAGCAGCTCCGCCTTGTCGCCGGGCTCGCCGGTGAAGGTGAACTGCGAGCCCTTCTTCTCCAGGGAGCGCAGCGCCTTCTGCAGCGCCTCGGTGAAGTTCCGGCCGATCGCCATGGCCTCGCCCACCGACTTCATGGTGGTGGTGAGGGTGGAGTCGGCGGAGGGGAACTTCTCGAAGGCGAAGCGCGGGGCCTTGACCACGACGTAGTCGAGGGTCGGCTCGAAGGAGGCCGGGGTCTTCTCGGTGATGTCGTTGGGGATCTCGTCGAGCGTGTAGCCGACGGCCAGCTTGGCGGCGATCTTGGCGATCGGGAAGCCGGTGGCCTTCGACGCCAGTGCCGAGGAGCGGGAGACGCGCGGGTTCATCTCGATCACGATGACCCGGCCGTCGACCGGGTCGATGGCGAACTGGATGTTGCAGCCGCCGGTGTCGACGCCGACCTCGCGGATGATCGCGATGCCGATGTCGCGCAGCCGCTGGTACTCGCGGTCGGTGAGGGTCATCGCCGGGGCGACGGTGATGGAGTCGCCCGTGTGGACGCCCATCGGGTCGAAGTTCTCGATGGAGCAGACGACCACGACGTTGTCGTTCCGGTCGCGCATCAGCTCCAGCTCGTACTCCTTCCAGCCGAGGATGGACTCCTCCAGGAGCACCTCGGTGGTCGGGGAGAGCGTGAGGCCCTGTCCGGCGATGCGGCGCAGCTCCTCCTCGTCGTGGGCGAAGCCGGAGCCGGCGCCGCCCATCGTGAAGGAGGGGCGGACGACGACGGGGTAGCCCCCGAGCGTGTCGACGCCCTTGATGACGTCGTCCATGGAGTGGCAGATGACGGAGCGGGCGGACTCGCCGTAGCCGATCTTCGCCTTGACGGCCTCGACGACGCCCTTGAAGAGTTCGCGGTCCTCGCCCTTGTTGATGGCCTCGACGTTGGCGCCGATGAGCTCGACGCCGTACTTCTCCAGGACACCGTTCTCGTGCATGGAGATCGCGGTGTTCAGCGCGGTCTGGCCGCCCAGGGTGGGGAGCAGCGTGTCGGGGCGCTCCTTGGCGATGATCTTCTCGACGAACTCGGGGGTGATCGGCTCGACGTAGGTGGCGTCGGCGATCTCCGGGTCGGTCATGATCGTCGCCGGGTTGGAGTTCACCAGGATGACGCGCAGGCCCTCGGCCTTGAGGACGCGGCAGGCCTGGGTGCCGGAGTAGTCGAACTCGGCGGCCTGGCCGATGACGATCGGACCGGAGCCGATGACCAGGACGGACTGGATATCGGAGCGCTTAGGCACGCTGGCCCTCCATCAGGGATACGAAGCGGTCGAAGAGGTACGCGGCGTCGTGCGGGCCGGCGGCCGCTTCGGGGTGGTACTGGACGCTGAAGGCCGGCCGGTCGAGGAGCTGGAGGCCCTCGACGACCTGGTCGTTCAGGCAGACGTGGGAGACCTCGGCCCGCCCGTAGGCGGTGTCGGAGACCTTGTCGAGGGGGGCGTCGACGGCGAATCCGTGGTTGTGCGCGGTGACCTCGACCTTGCCGGTCGAACGGTCCTGCACGGGCTGGTTGATGCCGCGGTGGCCGTACTTCAGCTTGTACGTGCCGAAGCCGAGTGCGCGGCCCAGGATCTGGTTGCCGAAGCAGATGCCGAAGAGCGGGGTCCCCCGCTCCAGGACGCCCCGCATGACGGAGACCGGGTGGTCGGCGGTGGAGGGGTCGCCGGGGCCGTTGGAGAAGAAGACGCCGTCGGGCTTCACCGCGTACACCTCCTGCAGGGTGGCGGTGGCGGGCAGGACGTGCACCTCGATGCCGCGCTCGGCCATCCGGTGCGGGGTCATGCCCTTGATGCCGAGGTCGACCGCGGCGACGGTGAACTTCTTGGCGCCGATCGCGGGGACGACGTAGGCCTCCTTGGTGGCGACCTCGGCGGAGAGGTCGGCGCCGGTCATCTCGGGGGCCTGGCGCACCCTGGCGAGCAGGGTGCCCTCGTCGGCGAGCGCGTTGCCGGAGAAGATGCCGACGCGCATCGCGCCGCGCTCGCGCAGGTGGCGGGTGAGGGCGCGGGTGTCGATGCCGCTGATCCCGACGACGCCCTGGGTCGTGAGCTCCTCGTCGAGCGAGCGCCGCGAGCGCCAGTTGGAGGGCACCCGGGCGGGGTCGCGGACGACGTAGCCGGCGACCCAGATCCGCTTCGACTCGGGGTCCTCGTCGTTCACACCGGTGTTACCGACGTGCGGGGCGGTCATTACGACGACCTGGCGGTGGTACGAGGGGTCGGTCAGCGTCTCCTGGTAGCCGGTCATGCCGGTGGAGAACACCGCCTCGCCGAAGGTCTCCCCCACAGCCCCGTAGGCGCGGCCGCGGAAGGCGCGGCCGTCCTCCAGGACGAGTACGGCGGGAGACACCCTATCCCTCTTCGAGGCGTGCCCCGGATTGGAGATCGTCATCGTGCGGTGCCTTCCGTAGAGCTGGTGAGGTGGTTGACGGCCTCGACCCAGGCAGGGTGTTCGGCCGAGTGGTCGGAGCGGAATCCGGAGTCGATCAGCTGGTCGCCGAGCGCCCAGGTGATGATCAGCAGACCGCCCTCGGGGAGGACCTTGCCCGCGAGCGCCTTGTCGGTACGGGCCGCGCGCAGGTCGGCGGCGGGGACGAAGAAGTCCGCCGCGCCGGGCCGTGCGACGTCGAGGCCCTGCTCGGTGAGGGTGAGCTCGACGCGGCTGCGGGTGCCGAGGCCGTGGGCGACGATGCGGTCGAGCCACTGCCCGGCCGTCGTCGAGGCGTGGTAGCGCCCGGTCAGGGTGAGCAGCTTCTCGCCGTCCGCGAAGCCGTCCGGGCGGGCCGCGAGGTCGGACAGGCCGGACTGGAGGCTGCCGCGCCACTTCCATCCCTGGCGCATCAGCCAGTAGACGAAGGCGACGAGGACGGCCAGTGCGAGCACCCAGCTGATCCGGGCGGACCAGTCGGTCACCTCCGCCGACTTCTGCTCGGCGGCCAGTTGGTACAGCTGATGGTTGGGGCTGAGTGTTGTCACGCGAGCTTCCCGTCGACGACCGTGGCACGGCCCCGCAGGAAGGTGTGGGTCACTCGGCCCGGCAGCTCGCGCCCCTCGTACGGAGTGTTGCGGCTGCGGGAGGCGAAGCCCGCGGGGTCCACCGCCCCACGGTATGCCGGATCGACCAGGGTGAGGTTGGCGGGCTCACCCGCGGCGACGGGCCTGCCGTGGCCGTCCAGCCGGCCGATGGCGGCCGGGCGCAGCGACATCCGGTCGGCGACGCCGGCCCAGTCGAGGAGTCCGGTCTCGACCATCGTCTGCTGGACCACGGAGAGTGCGGTCTCCAGGCCCACCATGCCCATGGCGGCCGCGGCCCACTCGCAGTCCTTGTCCTCGTGCGGGTGCGGCGCGTGGTCGGTGGCGACGCAGTCGATCGTGCCGTCGGCGAGGGCCTCGCGCAGGGCCAGGACGTCGGCCTCGGTGCGCAGCGGCGGGTTCACCTTGTAGACCGGGTTGTAGGACCGTACGAGCTCGTCGGTGAGGAGCAGGTGGTGCGGGGTGACCTCGGCGGTGACGTTCCAGCCCTTGGACTTGGCCCAGCGGACGATCTCGACGGATCCGGCGGTCGACAGGTGGCAGATGTGCACCCGGGAGCCGACGTGGGCGGCGAGCAGCACATCGCGGGCGATGATCGACTCCTCGGCGACCGCGGGCCAGCCGCCCAGGCCGAGCTCGGCCGAGACGATGCCTTCGTTCATCTGGGCGCCCTCGGTGAGGCGGGGCTCCTGGGCGTGCTGGGCGACGACTCCGTCGAACGCCTTCACGTACTCCAGGGCGCGGCGCATGATCACCGCGTCGTCGACGCACTTGCCGTCGTCGGAGAAGACCTTCACTCCGGCGGCCGAGTCGTGCATGGCGCCGAGTTCGGCGAGCTGCTTGCCCTCCAGGCCGACGGTGACGGCGCCGATGGGCTGCACGTCGCAGTAGCCGGACTCCTTGCCGAGCCGCCAGACCTGCTCGACGACGCCGGCGGTGTCGGCGACCGGGAAGGTGTTGGCCATGGCGTGCACGGCGGTGAAGCCGCCGACCGCCGCGGCCCTGGTGCCGGTCAGGACGGTCTCGGAGTCCTCCCGGCCGGGCTCGCGCAGGTGGGTGTGGAGGTCGACCAGGCCGGGCAGCAGCACCTGGCCCGCCGCCTCGACGACGGTGGCGCCGACGGCGTCGAGGCCGGTGCCGACCGCCGCGACGGTCTCGCCGTCGATCAGGACGTCCATCGGCTCGCCGCCGAGGATCTTCGCGCCGCGGATAAGGATCTTGCTCATGGTTACTTGTTCTCCTCGGTACGGGCGGCGGGCGACGGTTGGGAGGGGGCGGCGGGTCCGGAGCCGCCCAGGAGCAGGTAGAGCACGGCCATCCGGATGGAGACCCCGTTGGCGACCTGCTCGACGACCGTGCACCGGTCGGAGTCGGCCACCTCGGCGGTGATCTCCATGCCGCGGACCATCGGGCCCGGGTGCATGACGATGGCGTGCTCGGGCATCTTGGCCATCCGCTCGCCGCCCAGGCCGTAGCGGCGGGAGTACTCCCGCTCGGTCGGGAAGTACGCGGCGTTCATCCGCTCACGCTGCACGCGGAGCATCATCACCGCGTCGGAGGCGGGCAGCACCTTGTCGAGGCTGTAGCTGACGTCGCACGGCCACTGCTCGACGCCGACGGGGACCAGGGTCGGCGGGGCCACCAGGGTGACGTGGGCGCCGAGGGTGGTCAGCAGGTGGACGTTGGAGCGGGCGACCCGGCTGTGCAGGATGTCGCCGACGATCGTGATCCGGCGTCCGTCGAGGTCCTTGCCGAGTCCGGCGTCGGCTCCGACGAGCCTGCGGCGCATGGTGAACGCGTCCAGGAGGGCCTGGGTGGGGTGCTCGTGGGTGCCGTCACCGGCGTTGACGACCGCGCCGTCGATCCAGCCCGAGGTGGCCAGGCGGTAGGGGGCGCCGGAGGCTCCGTGCCGGATGACGACGGCGTCCGCGCCCATCGCCTCCAGCGTCAGGGCGGTGTCCTTGAGCGATTCGCCCTTGGAGACGGAAGAGCCCTTGGCGGAGAAGTTGATGACGTCGGCGGACAGCCGCTTGGCGGCCGCCTCGAAGGAGATGCGGGTCCGCGTCGAGTCCTCGAAGAAGAGGTTGACGACGGTCCGGCCGCGCAGGGTGGGGAGCTTCTTGATCGGCCGGTCCGCGACCCTGGCCATTTCCTCGGCGGTGTCGAGGATCAGGACGGCGTCGTCGCGGGTGAGGTCGGCGGCCGAGATGAGGTGACGCTTCATCTGGGTGTTCTCCGGGTGGCTGGAGGGTTCAGGCGTGCGGGCGTGCGGAAGCCGCCGTAGGGCAGGTGAGCCGTACGGATGCGCAGCTACTGCTCGACCGCCGGGGCGGCCCGCCCGACGCCGAGCAGCACGGCGTCGCGGCCGTCCTCCTCGTCGAGCTGGACCTTGACCGTCTCCCGCAGCGACGTGGGGAGGTTCTTGCCGACGTAGTCGGCGCGGATCGGGAGTTCGCGGTGTCCGCGGTCGACGAGGACCGCGAGCTGCACCGCGCGGGGCCGGCCGATGTCGCCGAGCGCGTCGAGCGCGGCACGGATCGTACGGCCGGAGAAGAGGACGTCGTCGACGAGAACGACCAGGCGGCCCTCGATGCCCTCGCCGGGGATCTCGGTGCGGGCCAGGGCCCGTGCCGGGTGCATCCGCAGGTCGTCGCGGTACATGGTGATGTCGAGAGAGCCGACCGGCATCTTCCGGCCGGTGATCTCTTCGAGCTTGTCGGCGAGCCGGCGGGCGAGGAAGACGCCCCGGGTCGGGATGCCGAGAAGTACCACGTCGTCGGCGCCCTTGGCGCGTTCGACGATCTCGTGGGCGATGCGGGTCAGTACTCGGGCGATGTCGGGAGCCTCGAGAACGGGGCGTGCCGCATTGCCGGTGGCGTCGTGCTGTGCGTCCATAAGAAACGGACCTCCTTCTCCGCCTCACTGGACGGATCTTAAAGGACGTCGAAATTGCGTCATCCACGTTACCAGGGCTCGTACAGGGCCTTCGCAGCACCCCCGGGAGGTACCGGTCCGAACCGTTCAGCTTGACGCACCCAAGTAACGCTGCGTAACCTCACAGTGAGTTACCAGCCACGCGGCGGAGCCGCGAAACGTTCCAGCGTCCCGGGAGCCTTATGTCCAGCGAATACGCAAAGCAGCTCGGGGCCAAGCTCCGTGCCATCCGCACCCAGCAGGGCCTCTCCCTCCACGGCGTCGAGGAGAAGTCCCAGGGCCGCTGGAAGGCCGTCGTGGTGGGTTCGTACGAGCGCGGCGACCGTGCCGTGACCGTACAGCGCCTCGCCGAGCTGGCCGACTTCTACGGTGTCCCCGTGCAGGAGCTCCTGCCCGGCACGACACCCGGCGGCGCCGCCGAGCCGCCGCCGAAGCTCGTCCTGGACCTGGAGCGCCTCGCCCACGTCCCGCCGGAGAAGGCCGGACCCCTGCAGCGCTACGCGGCGACGATCCAGAGCCAGCGCGGCGACTACAACGGCAAGGTGCTCTCGATCCGCCAGGACGACCTGCGCACGCTCGCCGTGATCTACGACCAGTCGCCGTCCGTGCTCACGGAACAGCTGATCAGCTGGGGCGTGCTGGACGCGGACGCGCGTCGCGCGGTCGCCCACGACGAGGGCTGAGCCCCCCAGCAGAAACGTACCGCCGGATCGGCGGGGCCCTTTCCCGGATGCCCCGCCGCTCCGGCGTTCCTGTTTTCCGGGGACCACCCGGCGGTCGGGCCGGAGCACGACGAAGGGCCCCCGGTCTGTCGACCGCGGGCCCTTCGTCGGCTGAGCGCCGCCGGCGGCTACTGCTCCCGGCGAAGGTTCGGCTTGAGGTCCTTGAAACGGGCCAGCAGGCCGTTCACGAAGGACGGGGAGTCGTCGGTGGAGAACTCCTTGGCGATCTGGACCGCCTCGTCGATCACCACCGCGTCCGGGGTCGCGTCCACCCAGATCAGCTCGTACGCACCGAGCCGCAGGATGTTCCGGTCGACGACCGGCATCCGGTCGATCTCCCAGTCCACCGCATAGGTGATGATGAGGTCGTCGATCCGGTCCGCGTACTGCGCGTACCCCTCGACAAGCTCCATCGTGTACTCGGTGACCGGCGGCTGACGGGTGTCGGACCGCGAGTGCCGCACCCAGTCCGCGAGGACCGTCTGCACGGACTCACCGCGCTGGTCGGCCTCGAAGAGGATCTGGAAGGCACGCTTGCGGGCCGTATTCCGGGCAGCCACGGTTAGCTGTTCACCCGGCCGAGGTAATCGCCCGAGCGGGTGTCGACCTTGATCTTCTCACCGGTCGTGATGAAGAGCGGGACACCGATCTCGTAACCGGTCTCCAGCGTGGCGGGCTTGGTGCCACCGGTGGACCGGTCGCCCTGGACGCCCGGGTCCGTGTGCTGGATGACGAGCTCGACGGCGGCCGGCAGCTCGACGTAGAGCACCTCGCCCTCGTGCTGCGCGACGGAGGCGGTGAAGCCCTCGATCAGGAAGTTGGCGGCGTCGCCGACGGACTTGCGGTCGACCATCAGCTGGTCGTACGTGTCCATGTCCATGAAGACGAAGTACTCGCCGTCCATGTACGAGAACTGCATGTCGCGTCGGTCAATGGTGGCCGTTTCGACCTTCACACCGGCGTTGAACGTCTTGTCGACGACCTTGCCTGAGAGCACGTTCTTGAGCTTGGTGCGCACGAAGGCAGGGCCCTTGCCGGGCTTGACGTGCTGGAACTCGACGACGGACCAGAGCTGGCCTCCGTCGAGCTTGAGCACCAGGCCGTTCTTGAGGTCGTTCGTGGAAGCCACGGTTGCGGAATCTCCTGGACTGAAGCTGGTGGAACGACCGAGGATGCGCGCTAGAGCGCGAGCAGCTCCTTGGTCGTAATGGTGAGTAGCTCGGGTCCGCCGTCCGCCTCGGGGCGCACGACGAGCGTGTCATCGATCCGGACCCCGCCCCGGCCCGGGAGGTGGACCCCGGGTTCGACAGTGACCGGCACACAAGCGTCCAGTTTACCCATGGCCGCAGGTGCCAGTTGCGGGTCCTCGTCGATTTCGAGCCCCACTCCGTGCCCGGTCCGGACCGGGAGGCCCTCACCGTGGCCCGCGGAGTCCAGGAGGTGGCGGGCCGCACGGTCCACGTCGCGGTAGGCGGCACCGGGCACAAGTGCCTCCCGTCCAGCCCTCTGAGCGGCGAAAACCAGGTCGTAGAGGTCGATCTGCCAATCGGCCGGAGCCGTTCCGATGACGAAGGTGCGGCCGATCTCGCACCGGTAGCCGCGGTAGTTCGCACCGAGGCAGACGGAGAGGAAATCTCCTTCCTCCACCCTTCGGTCCGAGGGCCGGTGACGGCCCCGGCCGGAGTTGGGGCCGGTGGCGACGGAGGTGGCGAAGGCGGGACCGTCAGCGCCGTGGTCCACCAGCCGGCGCTCCAGTTCCAGCGCGAGGTGCCGTTCGGTGCGGCCGACCAGGATCGATTCGAGGAGTTCACCGAGCGCCTGGTCGGTGATCTCGGCGGCGATCCGCAGGCAGCCGATCTCTTCCTCGTCCTTGACGATGCGCAGTTGCTCGACGGTGACCCCGAGGTCGGCCAGCCGGAGCTTCGGAGCGACCGCGCCCATGGCCCGGTGCCGGGCCACCGTCAGATCGTGCTCCTCGACGGCCAGGGACTCCGCACCGCGGGAGGTGGCCAGGTCCGCGGCGGCGACCACCGGATCGCCGCCGGTGACCGACAGCAGGTCCACCCGGAGCTGTTCATCGGTACGTCCGTCGGCCGGGTCAGCGGTCGGGGGACGCGGGCAGAGCAGAACATCCTCGTCGGGGCCGAGCAGCAGCACGGCGCCCGGGGGCGCTCCCCCCGCCAGGTAGCGGACATTGGCGGGGCGGGAGACCAGGGCGGCCGCGGATCCGACGGCGGCGCACCGGTCGCGGAGCAGCCCGCGGCGGACGGCGTACACCTCTGACATGCATCGAGCGTACGAGCGCGGACGCGGGCCCGCGCGGTCAGCGCACCCGACCGGGGGGGGCGGCGCGGCGGGCGGCGGTGGCTACCAGGCCGGGGGGCTGGCTATGGAACGGGCGAGTATGTCGTCCAGGACGCGGGCGGTGGTCTCCACGTCGTACGTCGAGTTGTCGATGATCGGCAGCCCGGAGCCGTACCAGCCGGCCATCCGGCCGTGGATCCGGGCGACCTCCTCGTCCGAGAGGCGCCGGTTGCCGCTGCGGGCGGCGTTGCGCTCCAGGACGACCTCCAGGCCCGGCAGCAGGACGACGGGCAGCAGCCCGGGGCCGACGTGGCGCTTCCAGCCGCCGAGGCCGACCACGGGGCGGTCCGGGAAGACCGCGTCGTCGAGGATGCAGGAGATCCCGTTGGCCAGGAAGTTGCGCGCGGCGAATCCGCAGGTGCGGCGGGCCAGCCGGTACTGGGCCTCCGACTGGTCGTTCCACCCCGCCTGCGGGTCCGCGAAGCCGGAGCAGACCCACTCGCGGACGTCGTCGAGGCTGACGTGGGCGGTGGGGACCCGGCGGCGGCCGGCCCAGAGCTTGGCCACAGTGGTCTTTCCGGCGCCTGCCGGGCCGATCAGGAGCACGGCGAGGGTCGCGGTGCCGGTCCCGGGCTCGGCGGGCGGTGCGGGCAGCGGTACGGGCCCGCCGGGCGGCAGCTGGACGTGCCCGGTGGTCTCCCTGGAGACCGGCGCGGGCGCCTGGTGCGGTGCGGGCCCGCTCCAGCCCTGGTTCTGCCCCTGCCGGGCGGGCGGCGCTGCGGGGTGGCCGGCCGGGGGCGGCGGGGCCGGGCGGTTCGACGGGGGCGGGCCCGGGGGGCCGGCCGGGGGTGGAAACGGCGGACCGGGGTGGCCGGGGTGCTGGGCTTGGTGCGGCCGGCCGACGAGCCCGTTTCCGGGTCCCTGGGGCGGCGGCAGCGGTGCCCCCACTGCGTGCTGCATCCGGTGGCACTCCGTCTCGTACAGGCAACTGGCGCTGGTGGAACGGCAACCGTACCGTCCCCGGCCGCCACAGAGGGAACGGCCGGGGGCGGTGCGGAGTGCCCCGCCGGCCAAGTCGGCCGTCCGGTGCGACGGTTCGTCAGTCCGTCAGCTCGTCCGCGAGAGCGCGCAGGGCGAGCCGGTAGGAACCGATGCCGAATCCGGCCACGGTCCCGGTGGCGACCGGTGCGACCACGGAGTTGTGGCGGAATTCCTCCCGCGCGTACGGGTTCGAGATGTGCACCTCGATCAGCGGGGCGGTGCGCTGGGCGGCCGCGTCCCGCATTCCGTACGAATAGTGCGTGAAGGCACCCGGGTTGAGAACGACCGGAATTGAACCGTCCGCGGCCTCGTGGAGCCAGCGGATCAGCTCCCCCTCGTCGTTGGTCTCCCGGACGTCGACGTCGAAGCCGAGCTCCTTGCCGAGGGTGCGGCAGGTGTCGACGAGTCCGGCGTACGAGGTCGCTCCGTAGACATCGGGCTCGCGGGAACCCAGCCTGCCCAGGTTCGGCCCGTTGAGCACGAGGACCCGGCGGGTCACGCGGACACCTCCCCGTAGGCGGCGAGCAGAACGGCCGGGTCGGGCCCCTCAAGGACGGTGGGCTTGCCGAGGGCGTCCAGGACGATGAAGCGCAGCAGGTCGCCGCGGGACTTCTTGTCGACCTTCATGTTCTCCAGCAGCTTGGGCCACTGGTCGCCGCGGTAGGTGAGCGGCAGTCCGACGGACTCCAGGACGGCGCGGTGCCGGTCGGCGGTCGCGTCGTCCAGGCGTCCGGCGAGCCGGCCCAGTTCGGCGGCGAAGACCATGCCGACCGAGACGGCCGCGCCGTGCCGCCACTTGTAGCGCTCGTTCTTCTCGATCGCGTGGGCCAGTGTGTGGCCGTAGTTGAGGATCTCGCGCAGCCCGGACTCCTTGAGGTCGCTGGAGACGACCTCGGCCTTGACCCGGATGGCGCGCTCGATCAGCTCGGAGGTGTGCGGTCCGGCGGGCGAACGGGCGCCCTGCGGGTCCGCCTCGACGAGGTCGAGGATCACCGGGTCGGAGATGAAGCCGGCCTTGATGATCTCGGCCATGCCGCTGACGTAGTCGTTGACCGGCAGCGAGTCGAGGGCCGCGAGGTCGCAGAGCACTCCGGCCGGCGGGTGGAAGGCGCCGACGAGGTTCTTGCCCTCGGCGGTGTTGATGCCGGTCTTGCCGCCGACGGCCGCGTCCACCATGGCGAGCACGGTGGTGGGTACGGCGATCCAGCGCACCCCGCGCAGCCAGGTCGCCGCGACGAACCCGGCGACGTCCGTGGTCGCGCCGCCGCCCACGCCGACGATGACGTCGGTGCGGGTGAAGCCGGTCTGGCCGAGCGCCTTCCAGCAGTACGCCGCGACCTCGACGGTCTTGGCCTCCTCGGCGTTCGGCAGTTGGATGGCGATGGCCTCGTAGCCCTGGTCGGCGAGGTCCTGGCGGACCGCCTCGCCGGTGCCGGCGAGTGCCTCGGGGTGCAGGACCGCGACGCGCTTGACGCGGTCACCGATGAACGTGGGCAGCTCGCCGAGGAGCTGGCGCCCGATCACCACCTCGTACGGGTCGGTGCCCGCGCTGCCGGCGACCTGGATGCGTGTGGGGCCCTGATCGGTCATCGTTGCGTTCTCCCGGCCGGACGACGGCGCGTCCGGCAGTTCCAGTGCGTCGAGGACCGCCTGGGCGACCTCGTCCGGTGTGCGCTCGTCGGTCGCGACGACCGCGCGGGCCACGTCCGTGTAGAGGTGGCGGCGGGCCTCCATGAGTTCGCGCCACTGTCGGCGCGGGTTCACGGCGAGCAGCGGACGCGCGGTGTTCAGCCCGACCCGCTTCACCGCCTCGTCGACGTCCATCGAGAGATAGACGACGGCATGGCCGGCCAGCAGGGCTCGCGTCGTCTCGTCGAGGACGGCGCCCCCGCCGAGCGAGAGCACACCCGTGTGCTCGGCGACCGCGTCCCGGACGGCCCGGCTCTCCAGCTCTCGGAACCGCTCCTCGCCCTCGTCGTAGAAGATCTCCGCGATCGGCTTCCCGGCCGTGGCGACGACATCCGCGTCGGTGTCCCGGTAGGTGGTGCCGAGCCGTCCGGCGAGCAGCTCACCGACGGTGGACTTGCCGACGCCCATCGGGCCGACGAGAACGACCAGCGGGGCGCTCATCGGATCTGCAGGTGGTCGAGGTACGACTGCACATTGCGGTGGGTCTCGGGGACGCTGTCGCCGCCGAACTTCTCCGCGACCGCGTCCGCGAGCACCAGCGCAACCATCGCCTCGGCGACGATCCCGGCGGCCGGAACGGCACAGACGTCGGAGCGCTGGTGGTGGGCCTTGGCGGGTTCACCGGTCACCACGTCGACGGTGGCCAGGGCCCGCGGCACGGTCGCGATGGGCTTCATCGCGGCCCGCACGCGCAGCAGCTCACCGGTACTCAGCCCGCCCTCGGTGCCGCCGGCGCGGCCGGAGGCGCGCTTGATGCCGTCCTCGGTCACCAGGATCTCGTCGTGCGCCTGCGATCCCGGCACCCGGGCCAGATCGAAGCCGTCACCGACCTCGACGCCCTTGATGGCCTGAATCCCCATGAGCGCGGCGGCGAGGCGGGCGTCGAGGCGGCGGTCCCAGTGCACGTGCGAACCGAGGCCGACCGGCACTCCGTACGCCAGCACCTCGACCACACCGCCGAGGGTGTCGCCGTCCTTATGGGCCTGGTCGATCTCGGCGACCATCTGCTTGCTCGCAGTGGCGTCGAGGCAGCGCACCGGGTCCGCGTCGAGCTTCTCGACATCGGCGGGGACCGGGTAGACGCCGTAGGGCGCCTTGGCGGCGGCCAGCTCGACCACGTGGCTGACGATCTCGATGCCGGCCGTCTCCTTGAGGTACGACCGGGCGACGGCCCCGAGGGCAACGCGTGCCGCGGTCTCCCGGGCGCTGGCGCGCTCCAGGATCGGCCGGGCCTCGTCGAAGCCGTACTTCTGCATGCCGGCGAGGTCGGCGTGACCGGGCCGGGGGCGGGTCAGCGGGGCGTTACGGGCCTGGGCGGCGAGTACGTCGGGGTCGACCGGGTCGGCCGACATGACCTGCTCCCACTTGGGCCACTCGGTGTTGCCGACCATCACGGCGACCGGCGAGCCCATGGTCAGGCCGTGCCGCACCCCACCGAGGAAGGTGACCTCGTCCTTCTCGAACTTCATCCGGGCGCCGCGGCCGTATCCGAGCCGCCGCCGGGCGAGCGCGTCCGCCACCATCTCCGTGGTGACCGGGACACCGGCGGGTAGACCCTCCAGCGTCGCCACCAGTGCGGGGCCGTGCGACTCCCCCGCGGTCAGCCAGCGCAACCTGCTCAACGGTGCTCCTCATGCTCGCGCCTGAAAATCCAACGGCGCGACCGGGTGCGCGGCCCTGGCCCGCCGCCCCCGATCCTCCCACGGACGGGGACGCCGCCCGGCCGCCGGTCCAGCAGACGGACGGGTCCGGCCGCCGGGAGCACGGTCAGCGGGCGGCCAGTGCCTGCTCGCCGGCCTGCCGCATGGCGGCGAGAGGCGCCGGCGTACGGTCCGTCATCTCCTCGACCTGGAGGACGGCCTGGTGCACCAGGAGATCAAGACCTCCGACGACTGCACCGTCGCGGGCCGCCCAGGCTGCTGCGAGCCCGGTGGGCCAGGGCTCGTACAGCACGTCGAAAAGCGTGCCGGGAGCCTTCGGTACCGATTCCGTCAGCGCGTCGGTGGCCCCCGCCGGAGTGGTCGCGATGACCAGCGGGGCCCGCAGGGCCTGCTCGGCCTCCGCCCAGTCGGCGATGCGGACGTCGACGCCGAGCCGTTCGCCCCAGCCGCGCATCTCGTCACCGCGTCCCCGGCTGCGGACGTAGGCCGTGACCGGTCCCGTGCAGATCTCGGAGAGGGCGGCGAGGGCGGAGGAGGCGGTGGCTCCGGCGCCGAGGACGGCCGCGGACTCCGTCTTCTCGACGCCCCGCTCGCGCAGGGCGGCAATCATGCCGGGGATATCAGTGTTGTCACCGACCCGCCGGCCGCTCGCGGTGAGGACGACCGTGTTGACGGCTTCGACCGAGGAGGCGGTCTCGCTGATCTCGTCCAGCAGGGGGATGATCGCCCGCTTGAGCGGCATGGTCAGCGAGAGCCCGGCCCAGGACCCGTCCAGCCCCTCGACGAACCCGGGCAGCCCGGCTTCGTCGATCTCGAAGCGGTCGTAGGACCAGTCGTCGAGGCCGAGTGCGGCGTACGCGGCCCGGTGCAGGACCGGGGAGAGCGAGTGGGCGATGGGCGAGCCGAGGACGGCTGCGCGGTGGCGCCCGTCAGCCGATGCCATGGATTTCATTGAATTTCGCTGTGAGAATCGCATGCTCCGCAGCCGTCTTGGTGAACTCGGTCTTCTTGCCATCGAGCGAGATGAAGAACATCCATCCGCCGGTAGTCGGACTGAGCGTCGCACGAAGGGCTTCGTCCCCGGGGTTACCGATGGGGCCGGGCGGAAGGCCGGCATGGTAGTAGGTGTTATAGGGATCCGGATTGCTCCGGATCTTCTTGAGGTTAATCTTGATCTCGCTCTGCTTACTTAGGTAATTGAATGCGGAGTCGAATTCGAGCAACCGGTTCGTCGCCGTGTTGTCAGGCTTCAGGCGGTTGTAAATGACTTCGGCCATCTTGCGGAAGTCGTCATGTGTGAGACCTTCCGCCTGGACCAGACTGGCCACGGTCAGCACCTGCCACGGTCCGTCCAGCTTGTACTTCTTGGCGGTTCCTTCGAGGTCGAGCTTCTTGTACTCGTCGTTGGACCGCGAGACCATCTTCTCAAGAATTGTCTCCGGCTTGGATTCCTTCGTCACCGGATACGCGGCCGGGTAGAGGAAGCCTTCCAGAGGGTCCTTGATGTCCTTGTTCTTACTCGCCCAGCCGGGCAGGCCCAGGTCGGACTTCTTGGACTTGGCGACGCCCTCGGTCGTGCCCTTCTTGAGGTCCAGCTTCTTGTCGATCATCGCGTAGACGGTGACGTTGCGGGTTCCCTCGGGGATCACCAGAAGGTTCTGGCTCTTCGGGTCGATCATCATCTTCAGGGCCTCGGCCGCGGACATCTTCTCGTGCAGGAGATAGACGCCGGCCTGGATCGACTTCCCCTTGGGGTCCTTGCTCTGCGCCGAGACGAAGGCGTCGACACTCTTGACCACACCCTGCTTCTTCAGGATGTTGGCGATGTCATACCCGTACGAGCCCTTGGGGATCTCGATCTCGACTGTTCCCGAGCCACTGCCCGCGTAGTCCTCCGCCGGGCCGAATTTGTCCTGGTAGTACGAGTAGCCGAAGTAGCCCACTCCGCCTACGCCGCCGACCATGACAAGAGAGATGACCAGGCAGGCGCAGCCGTTGCGCCCCTTCTTCTTCTTGCCCTTGCCCCGGCGCTCGTCCCCGCCTCCCCGGCGGGAGTCGCGGGGGTCGTCTTCGTCGTCGTAGTCGTCGTCCTTGCCGTCGCTGTCGTCCACGCCCGTGAAGAAGGGGTGGGTCTCCTCCGGCTGGACCTCGGGGTCCCAGTCGGGGTTCTGCGCAGGCGTCTGTTCGGGTGCTTCTTCGGGTGTTTGTTCGGGTGCTGCCTGGCGGCGGCCCGGAGGCTGCGGAGGCGGGTAGGCCTCGGGGGTGCCGTAGTAGTCGTTCGTCTCGCCGTAGCCGTACCCGGCGGCGGGCTGGCCCTCGTACGGCATCGCGGCCGACTGCTGGCCGGTGTCCCAGCCACCGTTATAAGGAGGCTGCTGGGCGTACGGGTCCTGCTGGGCGCCGTACTGGGGCTGCTGCTGGTACTGCTGCTGAGCGTAAGGATCCTGCTGGTGCTGCTGCGGGTATGAATCCTGTTGCTGTTGCTGTTGCTGCTGCTGCTGCGCGTACGGGTCGTGCTGCTGCGGAGGCTGGGCATACGGGTCGTGCTGCTGGGCGTACGGGTCCTGCGGCTGCTGCTGCTGCTGCTGCTGCGCGTAAGGATCCTGCTGCTGGTGCTGCGCGTAATCCTGGTGCTGCTGCTGCGCGTACGGGTCCTGCGGCTGCTGCTGGGCGGCGTACGGGTCCTGCGGGTAGGGCTGCTGCTGGCCGCCGTACTGGCTCTGGCCGTGGGCAGGCTGCTGGCCTCCCCATCCCTGGTCCCCGTACAAGGGGTCCTCGGGATGCCACGGTTCGGAGCCGGGGCCCCGGCCATACTCAGTCATCGATCCCCTTGAGCCGCGAGACGACGTTCCGTCTCTTTGCTGTGCGGTGTTTGTTCGAACACCCGCCGCATCGCGCGGAACGTTACCGTATCGCGATCAGACAACCACTTCGACGCCCTCGCCGGGAGGATTGCCCGAAGCTCGTTCGGACTCCAGAGCGTTCTGAAGGATCACCACAGCGGCAGCCTGGTCAATGACGGACCGGCCTTTTTTGGACTTCACGCCCGATGCGCGCAGGCCCTGACTCGCCGTCACTGTGGTCATCCTCTCGTCCACCAAACGCACCGGAATGGGTGCGACCGCGCGGGCGAACACATCGGCGAAGGCGCGGACCTTGACCGCGGCCGGGCCCTCACCACCGCCCAGGGACCGGGGCAGACCGACGATGACCTCGATCGGCTCGTACTCCGAGACGATCTGGCCGAGCCGCCGGTGGGCGGCCGGGACATCGCGTCCCGGCACGGTCTCCACCGGCGTGGCGAGGATCCCGTCGGGGTCGCACGAGGCGACCCCGATGCGGGCGTCCCCGACGTCGATCGCCAGCCGGCGACCGCGGCGCATCTGCGTCATACCGGGCGTCACGCCGTCTCGGTGACGAGGCGTTCGACAGCGGCGACGGCGTCCCCGATGGCGTCCGGGTTGGTGCCGCCACCCTGGGCGACGTCCGGCTTGCCGCCGCCACCGCCGCCGAGCGTCTTGGCGGCGGTGCGGACCAGGTCACCGGCCTTGAGGCCGCGCTCGCGGGCGGCCTCGTTGGTGGCGATGACGGTCAGCGGGCGGCCGTTGGCCGTGGTGAACAGGGCCACGACGGCAGGCCGGCCGCCCTGGATGCGTCCGCGCACGTCGAGGACGAGCCTGCGCAGGTCGTCGGCCGAGGTGCCGTCCGGGACCTGGCCGGTGACCAGAGCGACGCCCCGGACGTCCTGAGCGGAGTCGACGAGTCCGGCGGCGGCCTGGAGGACCTTCTCCGCGCGGAACTTCTCGATCTCCTTCTCGGCGTCCTTCAGCTTGCCGAGCATCCCGGCGATCTTCTCCGGGAGCTCCTCGGGACGGCCCTTGACGAGCTCCTGGAGCTGGGCGACGACCGTGTGCTCCCTGGCGAGGAAGTTGTACGCGTCGACGCCGACGAGGGCCTCGATGCGGCGCACACCGGAGCCGATGGACGACTCACCGAGCAGCTTGACCAGGCCGAGCTGGGCGGTGTTGTGGACGTGCGTACCGCCGCACAGCTCCTTGGAGAAGTCGCCGATGGTGACGACCCGGACCCGCTCGCCGTACTTCTCGCCGAACTCGGCGATGGCGCCCTGCTTCTTGGCCTCGTCGATGGACATGACCTCGGCCTGGACGTCGAGCTCGCGGGAGAGCACGGCGTTGATCTTCTGCTCGACGTCGGTGAGGACCGTGCCGGGCACGGCGGCGGGCGAACCGAAGTCGAAGCGGAAGCGGCCCGGGGAGTTCTCGGAGCCGGCCTGGGCGGCCGTCGGGCCCAGGGCATCTCGCAGCGCCTGGTGCGTGAGGTGGGTGGCGCTGTGGGCGCGGGCGATGGCCCGGCGGCGGGAGTTGTCGATGGAGGCGAGGGCGGCGGCACCGACCGTCACCTCACCGACCTGGACGACACCCTTGTGGACGTGCACGCCGGGAACCGGCTTCTGGACGTCGCGGACCTCGATCACCGCGCCGGTGTCGAGGCGGATCCGCCCGGTGTCGGCGAGCTGGCCGCCGCCCTCGGCGTAGAACGGGGTGCGGTCCAGGACGACCTCGACCTCGTCGCCCTCGGAGGCGGCGGGCGAGGGGACACCGTCGACGAGGAGGCCGACGATCGTCGACTCGCCCTCGGTCGTGGTGTAGCCGGTGAACTCGGTGGCACCGGAGTTGTCGGCGACCTCGCGGTAGGCGGACAGGTCGGCGTGACCGGTCTTCTTGGCCCGCGCGTCGGCCTTGGCCTTGTCCCGCTGCTCCTGCATGAGGCGGCGGAACCCGTCCTCGTCCACGGACAGGCCCTGTTCGGCGGCCATCTCCAGGGTGAGGTCGATCGGGAAGCCCCAGGTGTCGTGGAGCAGGAACGCCTTGTCGCCGGCGATGACCCGGCCGCCGGCGGCCTTGGTCTCGGTGACGGCGGTCTCAAGGATGTTGGTGCCGCCCTTGAGGGCCTTGAGGAAGGCGGCCTCCTCGGCGAGGGCGACGGTCTCGATGCGCTTGCGGTCGGTGATCAGCTCGGGGTACTGCAGCCCCATCGTGTCGATCACGACGTCGACCAGCTCGGTGACGACCGAACCGGTGGCGCCCATCAGCCGCATGTTGCGGATGGCGCGGCGCATGATGCGGCGCAGCACGTAGCCGCGGCCCTCGTTGCCGGGGGTGACGCCGTCACCGATGAGCATGACGGACGTACGGATGTGGTCGGCGACCACGCGGAGCGAGACGTCCGTGGCCGTGTTGGCGGCGGAGCCGCCGTAAGGCACGCCGGTGAGCTCGGTGGCCTTGTCCATGACGACGCGCAGGGTGTCGGTCTCGTACATGTTCTGCACGCCCTGCAGGATCATCGCGAGGCGTTCGAGGCCGAGGCCGGTGTCGATGTTCTTGGAGGGCAGGTCGCCGAGGATCGGGAAGTCGTCCTTGCCGTCGCCGGCGCCGCGCTCGTACTGCATGAAGACCAGGTTCCAGATCTCCACGTACCGCTCGTCGTTGACGGCCGGGCCGCCCTCGGCCCCGAACTCGGGACCGCGGTCGTAGTTGATCTCGGAACAGGGGCCGCAGGGTCCGGGGACGCCCATGGACCAGAAGTTGTCCTTCTTGCCCAGGCGCTGGATGCGCTCGGCCGGCACACCGATCTTGTCGCGCCAGATCTGCTCGGCCTCGTCGTCGTCCAGATAGACCGTGATCCAAAGACGCTCGGGGTCGAGGCCGAAGCCGCCGTCCGCCACGGAGCCGGTGAGCAGCTCCCAGGCGTACTCGATGGCGCCTTCCTTGAAGTAGTCACCGAAGGAGAAGTTCCCGCACATCTGGAAGAAGGTGCCGTGCCGGGTGGTCTTGCCGACCTCTTCGATGTCCGGCGTACGGACGCACTTCTGCACGCTGGTGACGCGCGGGGCGGGCGGCTTGACCTCGCCGAGGAAGTACGGCTTGAAGGGCACCATGCCGGCCGGGACCAGCAGCAGAGTCGGGTCGTCCGCGATGAGCGACGCCGAAGGGACGACGGTGTGACCGCGCTCTTCGTAGAAGCTCAGCCAGCGGCGACGAATTTCAGCCGACTCCATCAGTGGTCCTCATTCCGGTTGTACGAGTTGTAGGGAAGCTTGCGGTATCTGGCGGGCGTCTTGCGCCCGTCGGGCTCCGCCGCCTCGACGGCGAAGTGGCGCCGCACGGGGAGATCGGGGTCGACCGGGGCTTCGAGGCCCAGTGCCTCGCCGAGTTCGGCTTCGCGTCTGGCCATGCCGTCGCGGACGTCGAGGGCGAAGTCCTTGAGCTTGTGACCGGCCACGACCGCCTTGTCGGCGGCCTGCGCCGCGAGGCTCTCGGGGGTCAGCTGCTTGATCTTCCGGTTGACCTTGGCGGTGGCCCAGACCCCGGCGGCTGCGCCGGCGGTGAACCAGAACGTACGGCGGAACATCGCTGCGTCAGTCCTTCGATCCGCGGGAGTTTCTGCCGTCGCGCTTCCTGCCACGCGCGGACGGCACGGTCCGGCCGACGATCACCGAGCGCCGGGAACGCGCCTCCGGTTCGGGAGCGGCCTTGCGGCCGATGGCCTGCCGGACGCCGTAGCCGAACGCCGCGACCTTGACCAGCGGGCCGCCGAAGGCCGAGGCGACGGTGGTGGAGAGCGCGGAGGCGTTGGAGGTGACCTCCTGGACGTCCGTCGCGATCGCGTCGACCTTGTCGAGCTGGGTCTGCGCGGAACGCACGGTCGCGGAGGCGTCGGCGAGCAGCGGGACGGCCTGTTCGGTCACGTCCGCCACGAGTCTGGTGGTCGCCCTGAGCGTCTGGGCGAGCCTCACCAGTACGACGGCGAGGAACGAAACCAGGATCGCCCAGAAGACGGCCACCAGGATCCCGGCCACCTCACCACCGGACACAGTGCACCGCTCTCTCTGGCTTGTCGTCTGTCTCTGTGTTGTTCGCTGCGTTGTTCGCTGCGCAGTTCTCTGGGTTGTTCTCTGCTTGCTCGGTGACGGCCTTCGTAGCAGCCCGTCACCGCCTCCGAGCCTATCGCGCCGGGCTCACACCCCGTACCGCATTACCGTTGGGCACGGCGGGAGTTCCTGCTACAAGATTGTACGGAGTGCTTTCGGCCCAGTACTCTGCGTGTTTCATGCGACGCTCTCAGCGCCCCTTCCCCTCCTCCGACGGTCCGGGTCCGCCGGCCACCACCCGCGGCGGACTCGCGCGCGGCCTTCCGGGCAATCTCCCGGCGGAACTGAACAGGTTCGTGGGACGTGACGACGAGTTGGCCGACCTCGCCGGACTCCTGGAGGAGTCCCGGCTCGTCACCGTCGTGGGGGTGGGCGGGGTCGGCAAGACCCGGCTGGCCACCAGGGCCGCCGCTCTGTTGGAGAAACGGTACTGCGACGGGGTCTGGCTGGTGGAGCTGTCCGCCGTCCACGATCCGGGGCTGCTGGAGCACGCGCTCGTCGACGCGCTGGGCCTCACCGATCACACCAACAGGCCGCCCCGCACGACACTCATCGAACACTGCGCCGGGCGCAGGCTCCTGCTGGTGGTCGACGGATTCGAACATCTCGTGGACGCCTGTGCGGAGTTGGTGCGGGATCTGCTGCGCCGGGCCCCTCGGCTCCGGGTGCTGGCGGCCGGCCGGCTGCCGATGGAACTCGACGGCGAGGCCACCTACCCGCTCGCGACCATGACCGGCGAGGACGCGCTCCGGCTCTTCGCGGAGCGGGCCGCCGCGGTGCGGCCCGAGTTCCGGCTGACCGAGCACAACCGGGGCGCGGCCCGGGAGCTCTGCCGGCGGCTGGACGGGATTCCGCTCGCGCTTGAGCTGGCGGCCGGGCGGCTGCGGGCACTGTCGACCGAGCAGGTGCTGGAGCGGCTCGACGACCGCTTCCGGCTGCTGACCGGCGGCAGCCGCAGCGCACTGGCCCGGCATCAGACGCTCCGCACGGCCATCGGCTGGAGCCACGAACTGTGCGCTCCGGAACAGCGGCTGCTGTGGTCGCGGCTCTCGGTCTTCGCCGGACAGTTCGATCTGGAGGCGGTCGAGTACATCTGCAGCGGTTCCGATCTGCCGGCCGACTCGGTGCTCGAAGTGCTCTCCGGGCTGCTGTCGCAGTCGATCGTGCTGCGGGAGGACTCACCGGCCGGTACCCGCTACCGGCTGCTGGACACGGTGCGCGAGTACGGCGCCGAGTGGCTGGCCGCCACGGGGGAGACGGAGCGCCTGCGCCGGCGCCACCGCGACTGGTTCCTGGGGCTCGCGACCTGGTGCGAGCTGGACTGGTTCAGCCCGCGGCAGAGCGAGGTCGCGGCCCGGGTGGAGAGTGAACTGCCGAATCTGCGGCGGGCCATGGAATGTTCGCTGGAGTGCCCGGACGAGGCGCATCTCGCCCAGTACCTGGCGGGCACGCTCTGGTTCCTGTGGGTCGGCTGCGGGCGGCTCTCGGAGGGGCGGCACTGGCTGGATCATGTGCTGGAGGAGGAGACCCCGTACGACTCCTCACGGCTGAAGGCGCTGTGGGTGCTCGGCTATGTCGCGGTGCTGCAGGGAGACCCGGTGGGGGCGATCGCGGCACTGACCGAGTGCCGGGATGAGGCGGAGCTGGCAGGTGACGCCACGGCCTCGGCGTACGCGTTGCACCGCACCGGCTGCCTGGCACTCGTCACGGACGACACGGCGCGCGCCCAGGAACTGCTGCACGAGGCGCTCGGCCGCTACCGGGAGCTCGGGGAGCTGAACAGCAACGTGCTGATGGCTCAGGTCGAGCTGGCGATGTCGGTCGGGTTCCGGGGGGAGCTGGACCGTGCGGCCACGATCTGCGAGGAGGTCCGGGACATCTGCGAGGACCACGGGGAGCGGTGGGCCCTCAGTTACGCGTTGTTCGTCCTGGCCTTCACCACGCTGGAGCTGGGCCGTCCGGCCCCCGCGCGGGAGCTCCTCGGGGAGTCGCTGTCCATCAGCCACGCCTTCCACGACCTGCTCGGCACGGTGCTCTCGCTGGAGCTGCTGGCGCTCGTCACGGTGGTCGAGGGCGACGCGGACGAGGCGGCGCTGCTCCAGGGGGCCGCCGAACAGCTCTGGCCATCGGTGGGACTGCCCCTGTTCGGTTCGGCGCACTACGGGGCGCCGCAGGCCCGGTGCGCGGAATTGGCCCGTCATGAGCTGGGCGAGGAGCGGTACATGTCGCAGCGGCGGGCCGGCGGAGTGCTGGGCGCGGACGCGGTGGTGGCCAGGGCGCTGGCCGGCCGGCCCGGACAACGGCGGAACGACGCGGACACCGGCGCACCGGAGACGCCGGGCCCGCAGGCCGCGGCCGGGAAGACGCGAAAGCCCGCCGCCTCCCCGGCTTCGGGAAGGGGCGGGCCTGAGCGCTGGTGAAGAGCGACTACGCCTGAATCAGCGGGCGTAGTACTCGACGACGAGCTGCTCGTCGCAGATCACGGGGATTTCCTTGCGGTTCGGGTCCCGGTCAAGGCGGAAGGCCAGGGCCTTCAGGTTCACCTGCAGGTAGCGCGGGGTCTCACCGTCGGTGTCGTAACCACCCTCGCGGGCAACCTGGAAGGGGTACTTCTCGCGGCTGCGCTCGCGGACCATCACGATGTTGTCGGGACGGACACGGAAGGACGGCTTGTCCACCTTGTGGCCGTCGACCTCGATGTGACCGTGCACGACCATCTGGCGGGCCTGGTAGATCGTCTTGGCGATGCCCGAACGCAGCACCAGCGCGTCGAGACGGCGCTCCAGCTCGACGACGAGCGCCTCGCCGGTCTTGCCCTCGGCCTTCTTGGCACGGTCGTAGGCACGCGCCATCTGGCGCTCGCTGATGTCGTACTGGGCGCGCAGACGCTGCTTCTCCAGCAGACGGACCTTGTAGTCCGAGTTCTGCTTGCGGCCGCGGCCGTGCTCGCCCGGCGGGTAGGGGCGGGCCTCGAAGTACTTGACGGCCTTCGGCGTCAGCGCAATGCCGAGCGCGCGGCTCTTCTTGACCTTGGGACGCGACTGATTAGGCACGTTCTCCAGACCTCCGTTGTAGGTTAGGTTAGGCTCACCTTACTCAAGGAGATCGCATGTCTCGCCCTGGGAACACCACACACGTCACGGACAGCACAGACAGCGGCAGCACACAGGAAAGTGCTGCTACGACGGTAGGCCGATCTGATCGTGGTCAGCCGCGTCCCAGCGGGCTTGAAAACACTCGGATGCCGTCAGCAGCCGAGCGCACACGAACTCTCGTACAGAGTACCTGCTCCTCGGCACTGCTCATCCCCGGCCTCGACTCAGCGGGCCCGGACCAGCTGATGCCCCTGTCGCGCAGCGTGGGTCCGGACGGGGATCTCTTCCTCGAATTCCCCGCGGATTCCCCGGCGGTGCGGGCCGCGACGCATGCTCGGGACGACGAGCTGACCGCTGTGCTGGAGATCACCGACGTGGCGCCGGTCTCCGTACCGCACCGCATCCGCGGCCGGGCCCGGGTCTTCGGCCGGCTCACCACCGTACCCGGCATGGCGGGCCCCGGCCGGATGCTGCTGCGGCTGGAGACGGGCGAGGCGTACGTCGATGACCTGTGGGGTGCGCAGAGCGTCGGGCCGCAGGAGTTCCGGGACGCGTCCGCCGATCCACTCGTCATCCACGAGGCGGAGCTGCTCCAGCACCTGCACGCGGCGCACGGGGAGCAGCTGGGGACGCTGTGCGGGCTGCTCGGCGAGCGGGCCCCGGCCGGGTGCCCGGCGCACCGGCCGGCCGTGGTGCCGCTCGCGCTGGACCGGCTCGGACTGCGGGTGCATCTGTGCGAGCGGGACGGCAGGTGCTTCGACGCGCGCTTCGAGTTCCCCGAGCCGGTGCGTGATGTGACCGAGCTGCGTCACGCCCTGCGCACGCTCTTCGAAGCGGCCGCGGGCTGAGGAGCCGGAGCCCCGGGGCCTCCGGCTATGTGCCGGACGGGCTCGCGTCGCCGTCGGTGTCCGTGCGGCCGAGCCGCTCGCGGACCCGGTCCGCCACGTCGGCGTACCGCGCCTCGGCTCCGTACCGGGTGGGCTGGTAGTAGCGCTTGCCGCGCACGGCGTCCGGGGCGTACTGCTGGGCGGCGATACCGCCGGGGACGTCATGCGGATAGACGTAGCCCTGCGCGTGCCCCAGCTTGGCGGCCCCCTTGTAGTGCCCGTCGCGCAGATGGGCCGGAACGGGGCCGGCCAGTCCCTTGCGCACATCCTCCTGGGCGGCGGAGATCGCCGTCGTCGCCGCGTTGGACTTGGGGGCGAGGGCCAGCGCGATCGTGGCGTGGCTGAGGGTGAGCGCCGCCTCCGGGAAGCCGATCATCGCGACGGCCTGGGCCGCCGCGACCGCGATGGGCAGCGTCGTGGGGTCGGCGAGACCGATGTCCTCGCTGGCCGAGATCATCAGCCGCCGGGCGATGAACCGGGGGTCCTCCCCCGCCTCGATCATCCGGGCCAGATAATGCAGTGCGGCATCGACGTCCGAGCCGCGGATCGACTTGATCAACGCGCTCGCCACGTCGTAGTGCTGGTCGCCGTCCCGGTCGTACTTCACGGCAGCGCGGTCGACTGTCTCCTCCAGGGTCAGGAGGGTGATCTCCCCGTCCCCCTTGGACATCGCCGCGCCGGCCGCCGCCTCCAGCGCCGTGAGCGCACGGCGTGCGTCGCCGCCCGCGATGCGCAGCAGATGCTCCTCGGCGTCCTCGGGCAGCGTCACCGCGCCGCCGAGTCCGCGCTCGTCGGTCAGGGCCCTGTGCAGCAGATCACGCAGGTCGTCGTCGGTCAGCGACTCCAGGGTCAGCAGCAGTGAGCGCGAGAGCAGCGGGGAGATGATCGAGAAATACGGATTCTCGGTGGTGGCCGCGATCAGTGTCACCCAGCGGTTCTCCACGGCCGGGAGCAGCGAGTCCTGCTGCGCCTTGGAAAAGCGGTGGATCTCGTCCAGGAAGAGGACGGTTTCCTTGCCGTAGCCACCGGTGGCGCGGCGGGCGCTCTCGATGACCGCCCGCACTTCCTTGACCCCCGCGGTGATCGCGGAGAGCTCGACGAAGCGCTTGTTGGTGGCCTTGCTGACCACGTACGCCAGGGTCGTCTTCCCGATGCCGGGCGGTCCCCAGAGGATCACGGACGAGGGGCCCGCCGGCCCCCCGCTCCCCTCGCCGACGAGGCGGCGCAGCGGCGAGCCCGGCTTGAGCAGATGCTGCTGGCCGACGACCTCGTCGAGGGTACGCGGACGCATCCGGACAGCGAGGGGGCTGCTGGACGGGTCCTTCTCCTGGCGGTCTTCGGCTGCTGCGGTAAAGAGGTCGGGCTCCACGTTTTGAAGCCTATGTCACCGCACTGACATCCCTGCCGGGGCCCGGTGCGACCCGGCGCCGGGGAGAGGGCCGGTCAGCTGGTCCAGAAGTCCCACCAGCGGGTCAGGATCAGCATGCCGATGATGCCGACCCACAGGACCGGGGGCACCCAGTGGAACTCGGTGAGCCCGTTGCGCAGCCAGTTGGGCGCGGGAATGATCCGGTGCCTGATGTTGTGCGTGGTGACGTAGCAGAACATGAGGATCGTGGCGACCCAGGCCAGGCAGCACCAGAGGCAGAGGGAGTTGATGTTGTACAGCGACTGGTACTGGAGCCAGGTGCAGAAGCCGACGCCGAACAGCGTGCCCGCGTTCATCCCCAGCCAGTACCAGTTGCGCAAGCGCGCTCCGGCGAGCAGTGCCAGGCCGATGCCGATGATCACGGGGTAGGTGGCCAGGCCGAGCATCGGGTTGGGGAAGCCGAAGGCTGCCGCCTGGTCGCTCTTCATGATGTTGCCGCAGGCCACCACCGGGTTGAGACTGCAGCCCGGAACGAAGTTGGGGTTCTCCGCCAGCTTGAGCTTGTCGATCGTGATGACCCACGCGGCGAGGAGTCCGGCAGCGCCCGTGATCACCAGCAGCAGTGCGAACGCACGACTGCCGCCGATGGTCCTCTTCCCGCCGTCCTCGTCCTGGTCGGATGAGGGATGGTCAACCGCTGCAGTCGTCATATCGCCGTTCCATCGCTGAGTAGCCTGCTGGGCACGGTCATTGTGCCGCACCGTTGCGCCGGTCTTCCGTTCGATGGACATAAAGAGGCGCGTAAAGATGCGCGGCGCGCGGGCCGGACTGCGCCGGAAAGAACACGGCCGCGGGGCTTCCACCGGGCTGTCCCGCCCGTGGCCGGGGGCCGGCCGTCCTCGGCGCTGTTCGGCCGGAATCGTCCGGCAGGATGAATCCGCGCCCGCCGGGTTGACGGTTCGGGCGCCCGCGGCGGAGCGGGCCGGGGCCGCGGACTCCGTCCGGTCGCGGGCGGCGGGAGCACCGCCCGCCCGCGACCGGGGAGGGGAAACTACGCGAGGCGCGTCCGGATCGTCTCGGTCACCTCGGCCAGGGCGACAGCCGTCTGCTCGCCGGACTCCATGTCCTTGAGCTGCACGACGCCCTCGGCCAGGTCGCGCTCGCCGGCCACGACGGTGAACCGCGCGCCCGACCGGTTGGCGCTCTTCATCGCGCCCTTGAGCCCGCGCCCCCCGAACGCGAAGTCCGCGGCCACGCCCTCGCGGCGCAGCTGCGTGACGACGGCGAACAGCTTCCGCCGCGCCTCCTCGCCGAGCGGTACGGCGAAGACACTGGTGGTGGAGGGCAGTTCGAGCTCGATGCCCTCCGCCTCCAGGGCGAGCACGGTGCGGTCCACGCCGAGCGCCCAGCCCACCGACGGGAGCGCCGGGCCGCCGATCATCTCGGAGAGGCCGTCGTACCGGCCGCCGCCGCCCACCGCCGACTGCGAGCCCAGTCCGTCGTGGACGAACTCGAAGGTGGTGCGCGTGTAGTAGTCGAGCCCGCGGACGAGCTTCTCGTCGTCCTCGTACACCACGCCCGCCGCGTTGAGCAGGTCGCGGACCTCCTCGTGGTACGCCTTGCAGGCGTCGCAGAGGTAGTCGCGCAGTACCGGGGCGCCGGTCAGCTGCTTCTGGACCTCGGGGCGCTTGTCGTCGAGGACCCGGAGCGGGTTGATCTCGATGCGGCGGCGGGTCTCCTCGTCCAGGTCGAGCTCGCGCAGGAAACCCTGGAGCGCGTCGCGGTAGACGGGCCGGCACTCCTTGTCGCCCAGCGAGTTCAGCAGGATGCGGAACTCACGCAGGCCCAGGGTGCGGTACGCCTGGTCGGCCAGGATGATCAATTCGGCGTCCAGCGCCGGGTCCTCGGCGCCGATGGCCTCGGCCCCGACCTGCGAGAAGTGGCGGTAACGGCCCTTCTGCGGACGCTCGTAGCGGTAGTACGAGCCGGAGTACCAGAGCTTCACCGGCAGGTTGCCGAGCTTGTGGAGGTTGGCCTCCAGGGCGGCGCGCAGCACGGACGCGGTGCCCTCGGGGCGCAGCGCCAGCTGGTCGCCGCCCTTGGTCGTGAGGGTGTACATCTCCTTGCTCACGATGTCGGTGGACTCACCGACGCCCCGGGAGAAGAGGGCCACGTCCTCGAAGCCGGGGGTCTCGATGTAGCCGTAGCCGGAGTTCTTCAGCGGTGCGGAGATCGCCTCACGCACCGCGAGGTACTTCGCGGAGTCGGGCGGGGTCAGGTCGTACGTGCCCTTGGGGGCCTTGAAGGTGCTCACGATTTCGCTCTCGTCACATTCCTCGTCGGGGCGCGTCCATACCGTGCAGATACGGATTGGTGGCGCGCTCGCGGCCGATGGTCGTCTGGGGGCCGTGGCCGGACAGCACCACGGTCGAGTCGTCGAGCGGCAGGCACACACGGGCCAGCGACTCGAGCAGCTCGGCGTGGTCGCCGCCGGGCAGGTCGGTGCGTCCGACGGAGCCGGCGAAGAGCAGGTCGCCCGAGAAGAGGACCTGCGGAACCTCCGCTGCCTCGGGCATCCTGAACGTCACCGACCCCTTGGTATGGCCAGGCGCGTGCGAGACACCGAACTCCAGACCGGCCAGTGTCAGCCGCTTGCCGTCGGTCAGCTCCTTGACGTCGTCCGGCTCCCCCACCGTCAGCTCGCCCATGAGCGGCATCCCGATGGAGCGGCCGAGGGCCTTCTCCGGATCGCTCATCATGTAACGGTCCTCGGGGTGGATCCAGGCAGGGACGTCATGCGCGCCGCACACCGGGACGACCGAGGCGACGTGGTCGATGTGGCCGTGGGTGAGCACGACGGCGACGGGCTTCAGCCGATGCTTCCTCAGCGTTTCCTCGACCCCGGAGGCGGCCTGGTGGCCCGGGTCGATGATCACGCACTCCTCACCCGCGGCGGGGGCGACCAGGTAACAGTTGGTCCCCCAGGCCCCGGCGGGGAACCCGGCAATGAGCACGATCGTCCTTAATGGTCGTCCGACGAGGGGTTGCGGCTACGAGGTCGCAGCAGTTCAGAGCCTACCGGCGCTCCTCATTCCACAGCTAACCCATATACGGTACGGGGCAACTCAGGCCCGATCACACGACGTACAAGGAGATCACCCGGTGGTCAGCAGCGATCAGCGGCGGCGGCAGCTCGCCAGGGAGAAGTTCGAGCGGCAGCAGCAGCGCCGGGAGGAGGCTCGCCACCGGACCCGGCGGCTGACGGTCATCATCGCCTCCGCGGTGGCCGTGGTCGCCGTCATAGGCGGCGTCACGTACCTCGCCACCGGCGACGACGGCAAGAAGGACAAGACCGACGCGGCCGCGAGCGCGAGCCCGTCGGCGTCGGCGTCGGCGTCTCCGACGGCGAGCGAGAAGAGTGCGCCCGAGCCGGCGATGAAGATCGACAAGAAGGCGAAGTACACCCTTTCGCTCAAGACGAGCCAGGGTGACATCGCGTTCACGATGGACGCGGCGAAGACCCCGCACACGGCGAACTCCTTCAAGTCACTCGCCGACAAGGGCTTCTTCGACGGCACGAAGTGTCACCGGCTGACCACGCAGGGTATTTTCGTCCTCCAGTGCGGCGACCCCAAGGGCGACGGCACCGGCGGTCCGGGGTACACGATCCCGGACGAGAACCTGACCGCGCTGGGCAAAGCGGGCAAGGACGGCACGGTGACCTACCCGGCCGGCACGGTGGCGATGGCCAACACGGGCCAGGCGCACACCGGCGGCAGCCAGTTCTTCCTCGTCTACAAGGACAGCAAACTGCCGCCCACCTACACGCCGTTCGGCACGATGGACCAGGCTTCGCTGAAGGCCGTCGAGGCCATCGGCAAGGCGGGTGTCACCGGCGGCGCCGCCGACGGTGCGCCGAAGAAGGCCGTGAACATCTCGAAGGCGGCCGTCGACAAGGCGTGAGCCCGGCGGGCCCGGCGTGATCCGCACGACAGGCACCCTGCGCGGGGCCGGATAATTTCGGCCGCGCGGAGTGCGGACAGCCGGGTGGCCCGTCGCCTAGATTGGCGTTGTGCAGGGCGGGCGCTGCCCGCCCAAGGAAACTGTGGACGATGCCAGGGGGGTGAACCCTCTCGCGGGCATCAGGTGGAGGAGGCGCTGTGAGCAGCGACCCGTGGGGCCGTGTCGATGAGACGGGCACCGTGTACGTGCGTACAGCCGACGGCGAGCAGGTCGTCGGATCGTGGCAGGCCGGTTCTCCGGCGGAGGCCCTGGCCTACTTCGAGCGCAAGTACGAGGGCATTGTGGTCGAGATCGGCCTCCTTGAGCGGCGGGTGAAGACCACCGACCTGTCCGCGAAGGACGCGACGACCGCCATCGAGCATCTGCGTGCGCAGGTCGACGAGCACCATGCCGTCGGCGACCTCGACGCGCTGCGCAAGCGGCTGGACGCCCTGGTGGCGACGGTCGACTCGCGGCGCGAGGAGCGCAAGGCCCAGAAGGCGAAGCAGACCGACGAGGCGAAGCTCGCCAAGGAGGCGCTGGTCGTCGAGGCCGAGGAACTGGCGCAGAGCGAGCAGTGGCGTTCCGCGGGCGAGCGGCTCCGTGCGCTCGTCGACACGTGGAAGGGACTGCCGCGGCTCGACCGCAAGTCGGACGACGAGCTGTGGCACCGCTTCTCCCACGCGCGTTCGGCGTTCTCCAAGCGCCGCAAGGCCCACTTCGCCTCGCTGGACGCCCAGCGCGAGGAGGCCCGCAAGGCCAAGGAGAAGCTGGTCGTCGAGGCCGAGTCGCTGTCCCGCTCCTCGGACTGGGGCACGACGGCTGCCCGCTACCGCGACCTGATGACCGAGTGGAAGGCCGCGGGCCGCGCCCAGCGCGAGGCCGAGGACGATCTGTGGAACCGTTTCCGCGGCGCCCAGGACGTCTTCTTCGCCGCGCGCGGCGAGGTGTTCGCCGAGCGGGACGCGGAGCAGGGCGAGAACCTCAAGCTCAAGGAGGAGCTCGCGGCCGAGGCCGAGAAGCTGGTGCCCGTGAAGGACCTGAAGGCCTCCAGGGCGGCGTTCCGGGCCATCAACGAGCGCTGGGAGGCCATCGGCCATGTGCCGCGTGACGCCCGCCCGAAGATCGAGGCGCGGATGCACACGGTGGAGCGGGCGCTCCAGGAGGCCGAGGAGTCGGAGTGGCGCCGGACCAACCCGGAGGCACGTGCCCGTGCCGCGGGTCTGACCGGACAGCTCCAGTCTGCCGTGGACAAGCTGCGTACCCAGATCGACACGGCTCGCACCTCGGGCAACAACGCCCGTGCGGACAAGCTCGCCCGCGAGCTCGAGGGGCGGCAGGCGCTCCTGGACCAGGCTCTGAAGGGCCTGGAGGAGTTCGGCGGCTGAGACGCCCGATCCGTCGTGAAGGGCCCCCTCCGCCGGTCGCGGAGGGGGCCCTTCACGTGGTGCCCGGGGCCGGCCCCGGGCCCTGCGGCCACCCGCGTGGTCGCGCGAGGGGCCGCAGGGCCGGTCGGACGGCCGGGGTCAGGGCCGCCGGGCCGAGGTCACCCGGTAGACGTCGTAGACGCCCTCGACGCCGCGTACGGCCTTCAGGACGTGGCCGAGGTGCTTCGGGTCACCCATCTCGAAGGTGAACCGCGAGGTGGCCACCCGGTCGCGGGAGGTCTGCACGGCCGCGGACAGGATGTTCACGTGCTGGTCGGACAGGATCCGTGTGACGTCCGAGAGCAGCCTGGACCGGTCCAGCGCCTCGACCTGGATGGCGACGAGGAAGACGGAGGACTGGGTGGGTGCCCATTCGACCTCAAGGATCCGCTCCGGCTCCTGCGAGAGCGAGTCGACGTTGGCGCAGTCCGCACGGTGGACGGAGACTCCGCTGCCCCGGGTGACGAACCCGATGATCGGGTCGCCGGGAACGGGCGTACAGCAGCGGGCCAGCTTGACCCAGACGTCCTCGACGCCCTTGACGACGACGCCGGGGTCGGCGTTCGCACGGCGCTTGTTGCGGCCGTGCGAGGGCGGCGAGCTCTCCGCGAGGTCCTCGTTGGCCTCGTCCTGGCCGCCGAGCGCCTGGACCAGTTTCTGCACGACGCCGGCCGCCGCGACATGTCCCTCGCCGATCGCGGCGTACAGGGACGAGATGTCGGGGTAGCGCATCTCGTGGGCGAGGGTGACCAGTGAGTCGCCGGTCAGGATCCGTTGGATCGGCAGGTTCTGCTTGCGCATGGCCCGCGCGATGGCGTCCTTGCCCTGCTCGATCGCCTCGTCGCGGCGCTCCTTGGAGAACCAGGCGCGGATCTTGTTGCGTGCCCGCGGCGACTTGACGAACCCGAGCCAGTCACGGGAGGGTCCGGCACCGGCCGCCTTGGAGGTGAAGACCTCCACCAGATCGCCGTTGTCGAGCGTGGATTCGAGCGGTACGAGCCGCCCGTTGACCCGGGCTCCTATGGTCCGGTGGCCGACCTCCGTATGGACGGCGTACGCGAAGTCGACCGGTGTCGCCCCTGCCGGGAGCGCTATCACGTCGCCCTTCGGCGTGAAGACGAAGACCTCGTTGCGCGAGAGGTCGAAACGCAGGGACTCCAGGAACTCGCTGGGGTCCTCGGTCTCCTTCTGCCAGTCCAGGAGCTGGCGCAGCCACGCCATGTCGTTGACGGTGTCCTGGCCGCGGCCGGTGTTCTTGGGGACGTCGGTGCGCACCTTGGAGGCGCCCGCGACGGCCTCCTGCTTGTACTTCCAGTGCGCGGCGATGCCGTACTCGGCACGGCGGTGCATGTCGAACGTACGGATCTGCAGCTCGACGGGCTTGCCGCTGGGACCGATCACCGTGGTGTGCAGCGACTGGTACATGTTGAACTTGGGCATCGCGATGTAGTCCTTGAACCGGCCGGGGACCGGATTCCACCGCGCATGGACGGTGCCGAGCGCCGCGTAGCAGTCGCGGACCGTGTCGACGAGGACACGGATGCCCACCAGGTCGTAGATCTCGGCGAAGTCCCGGCCCCGCACGATCATCTTCTGGTAGACGCTGTAGTAGTGCTTCGGCCGGCCGGTGACGGTGGCCTTGATCCGGGCGGCGCGCAGGTCGGACTGGACCTCGTCGGTCACTATGGCGAGGTATTCGTCGCGCTTGGGCGCCCGCTCGGCGACGAGGCGGACGATCTCGTCGTACATCTTCGGGTAGAGGATCGCGAAGGCGAGGTCCTCCAGCTCCCACTTGATGGTGTTCATGCCCAGGCGGTGGGCGAGCGGGGCGTAGATCTCCAGCGTCTCGCGCGCCTTCTTCTCCTGCTTCTCCCGCTTGAGGTAGCGCATGGTGCGCATGTTGTGCAGCCGGTCGGCGAGCTTGATGACCAGCACCCTGGGGTCCTTGGCCATCGCGACGACCATCTTGCGCACGGTCTCGGCCTGCGCCGCCTCACCGAACTTGACCTTGTCCAGCTTGGTCACGCCGTCGACCAGCAGGGCGACCTGGTCGCCGAAGTCGCGGCGCAGGGTGTCCAGGCCGTACTCGGTGTCCTCGACCGTGTCGTGCAGCAGCCCCGCCATCAGAGTGGCCGGATCCATACCCAGCTCGGCCAGGATCGTGGTCACGGCGAGCGGGTGGGTGATGTAAGGGTCGCCGCTCTTGCGCTTCTGACCGCGGTGCCAGCGTTCCGCGACCTGGTAAGCGCGCTCGATCTGGCGCAGCGTGGCGGTCTCGATCTTGGCGTCGTTGCTGCGGACGGTACGCAGCAGCGGTTCGAGGACCGGGTTGTACGGGCTGGAGCGCTGGACGCCGAGGCGGGCCAGCCTGGCCCGCACCCGGTTGGAGGAGCCACCGCCGGTACGGGCCACCGGGCCTGCGGGCGCGGGCGCCGACGCGGCGGGCTTCGCCGGGGGCTTCGGTGCCGTCGGGGGCGGCGAGGCGGGTTGGGCCGGCTGGGCGGGGGAAACGGGCGCGGGCCCGTTGGCCTCGGCGGGGGCCGGGCCCGCGCCGGGCTCCGGCGCCGGAGGCTTCGGCTTCTCCGCGGGCTGCTGCTTCGCGGGCGTGGCTGGGGCCGCCGCGGGCTTGTCGGGCTGCGGGGCGGCGACTGGCTGGGCCTCGTCTGGCAAGAGCGCTCCTCGTGCGGATCCGGACACCCGGAAAGGCCATCGTAACGACCCTGCGGCCGCTCCTCCCCCGGGGACCGTGAGAGCACACACAACGCGAAGCGGGCCCCCGGTTGTTCCCGGGGGCCCGCTTCCGTGCCTGTGATGCGGCGCCGCGTGCGGTCCGCCGGCGCTCAGACCGTGATCAGGGCCTCCAGCGGAGCGCCCCGCAGGCTCTCCTCCAGGCGGGCCCGGCCGGCCAGGAATCCCAGTTCCATGAGGACGGCGACGCCGGCGACCCGGGCCCCGGCCCGCCGGATGAGTTCCAGCGAGGCACCGGCGGTGCCGCCGGTGGCCAGGACGTCGTCGATGACCATGATCCGGTCGTCGGCGGACAGGTCCTCGGCGTGGATCTCGATCTCCGCGGTGCCGTACTCCAGCTCGTAGGACTGGCTGAGCGTGGCGCCCGGCAGCTTTCCGGCCTTGCGGACGGGGACGAAGCCGAGCCCGGCCCGGACCGCGACCGGTGCGGCCAGGATGAAACCGCGGGCCTCCAGGCCGACGATCTTCGTGGCGCCGTGCCGTACGCACAGTTCCGCCAGGGCGTCGGTGAGAGCGGTGAAGGCCACCGGGTCCGCGAGCAGCGGGGTGATGTCCTTGAACATCACCCCCGGCTTCGGGTAGTCCGCCACGTCACGGATCCGGCTGAGCAGGAGGTCCCTCGTGCTCGCTGTGGTGCTGCTGGTCATCGACGCTTCCCCGGGGTCCGGCCGTGGCCCCTGGGGGGCTCCTGGCGCTGGCCGACGACCGCTGCGGCGGGTGCGACGTCAGCGGCGGCGTCAGCGGCAGCGGGGAGGCCCTGCTCCGCCTCCTCCGCCTCGGAGAGCTCGCCCTTGGCGGCCGCTGCCGCGCGCTTGGCGAGAATCCGCTTCTTCAGGGCCTTGATCTGCGGGTCGCGTTCCTTGAGGTCGGCGACGAGCGGAGTGGCGATGAAGATCGAGGAGTACGCACCGGCGGCGAGGCCGACGAAGAGTGCCAGGGAAATGTCGTTCAGCATGCCCGCGCCGAGGACACCGCCACCGATGAACAGCAGGCCGGCGACCGGCAGCAGGGCGACGATCGTGGTGTTGATCGAGCGGACCAGCGTGCTGTTGATGGAGCGGTTGGCGATCTCGCTGTACGTCCACCGGGTCTGCTTGGTGATCCCCTTCGTGCCCTCCTTGAGGCTGTCGAAGACGACGACCGTGTCGTAGAGGGAGTAACCGAGAATCGTCAGCAGACCGATCACGGTGCCCGGGGTGACCTCGAAGCCGACCAAGGCGTAGACACCGACCGTGATGGTGATGTCGTGGATCAGCGCGACCAGGGCCGCGATGGCCATGCGCCATTCGAAGGCGATGGCCAGGTAGATCACCACGAGGACCATGAAGACGCCGAGGCCGGTCCAGGCCTTGTTGGCGATCTGCTCACCCCAGCTGGGGCCGACCAGGTCGGCGGCGATCTTCTCCTCGGAGACGTTGAGGCTCTTGGCGAGGTCGCTCTTGATCGCGTCCGACTTCGAGGTGTCGACCTCGGTGATCTGGATGCGCAGTCCGCCGTTGCCCAGCTTCTGGACGATGGCCTGGTGACCCGAGGACGTCGCCGCCAGTTCCTCCGCCTTGGCGACGGAGACGCTCGTCTTGGGGGTGGTGAAGACGGCGCCGCCCTTGAACTCGATGCCCATGTTCAGGCCGCTGACCGCCAGGCCGACGATGGCCGTGATGGTGATCAGGATCGAGATGCCGTACCAGATCTTGCGGTTGCCGATGAAGTCGTAGCCGACCTCGCCGCGGTAGAGACGGGCGCCGAGATTGCCGAGTCGCGACATCTCACGCCTCCTTCGGGTCGGTGGGGGCGTTGACACGGCGCGAACGACGCAGCGGCGGCTTGGCGCCGAGCCGCTTCGGGTCCAGCCCGGACCACGGGTGACCGCTCGCGAAGAACTTCTTGCGGGCCAGCAGCGTCATGACGGGCTTGGTGAAGAGGAACACCACGACCACGTCGAGCAGAGTGGTGAGACCCAGCGTGAACGCGAAGCCCTGGACCTTTCCGACAGTGACGACGAACAGCACCGCCGCGGCCAGGAACGACACGAAGTCGGAGACCAGGATGGTGCGGCGGGCGCGGGGCCAGGCCCGTGAGACGGCGGGACGGAGCGTACGGCCCTCGCGGATCTCGTCACGGATGCGTTCGAAGTACACGATGAACGAGTCCGCGGTGATTCCGATCGCCACGATGGCGCCACACACAGCGGGCAGGTTCAGCGCGAATCCGATGGCCGGGCCGAGCAGCGACATGATCGTGTAGGTCAGGATGCCGGAGACCAGGAGGCTGAGGAGCGCGATGAACGCCAGCCCGCGGTAGTAGGCCACCAGATAGATGACGACCAGGGCCAGGCCGATGGCACCGGCGATCAGGCCCGCCTTCAGCTGCTCCCCGCCGAGTGCGGCAGTGACGGTGGTGACGCTCTGCTCCTTGAAGGAGAGCGGCAGCGCGCCGTAGGAGAGCACGTTGGCCAGGTCCTCGGCGGACTGCTGGGTGAAGCTGCCGGAGATCTCCGCGTCGGCGCTGAGCGCCTCGCGCACGGAGGGCGCCGAGACCACTTCGTTGTCGAGCGCGATGGCGAACTGGTTCTGCGGGGACTGCTGCTGGGCGAGCGTGCCCGTGATCTTCTGGAACTTCTTGGCGCCGCCGTCGGTGAAGCCCATCTGAACGATCCACTGACCGTTGTTCTGGTTGATGGCCGCCTTCGCGGTCTTCACGTCCGTGCCGTCGACCTCGGCCGGGCCGAGCACGTACTTGGCGCTGCCGTCCTGCTCACACGCGATCACCGTGTCGGTGGCCTTGGAGCCCTGGGCTGCCTGGGAACGGCCGGCCTTGGTGGAGCAGTCGAGCGCCTCGAACCGCTTCTGCAGCTTGGCGGCCGCCGCCTGCTCCTCGGCGGACGCCGTGGGGGTGCCGCTCGCCTTCGGGGTGGGCGTGGAGTCGGCCTTCAGGGCGCCGGTGACCGCGCGGCCCTGGGTGGTGGCGCTCGGGCTCGGCTTGTCGGACGGGCTCGTCGCCTTGTCGGTGGCGGAGGAGCTCGGCGTCGCCGCCGGGCTGGCCTTGTCGGAGGACGAGGCGCTGGGTGCCGGGGTGGGCGTTCCCTGGGCTACGGTCAGCACCGGCCGGAAGTAGAGCTTGGCGGTCGTACCGACCTGCTCCCGGGCCTGGGCGGAGTTCGTGCCTTTGGGGATGTTGACGATGATGTTGCTCTTGCCCTGGGTCTGAACCTCTGCCTCGGAGACGCCAAGACCGTTGACGCGGCGTTCCATGATCTGGACCGCCGTGTCCATGTTGGTCTTGTTGACCGCCGACTCCTGGCCGGGCTCGGCCTTCGCCTCCAGCGTGATGGACGTGCCACCCGCCAGGTCGATGCCGAGTCGCGGCGTCGGCTGATCGGCGAGGAACATCCCGCCGGTCAGCGCGACCATGGCAATGAGGATCAGAGCCAGGGCACGGCCCGGCCTGTCCTGACCACCGGCCGAACCTCGGCCCTTCTTCGGTGCTGCCACCTTCTCGTTTCTCCCTGTCCAACCGCCCCGCGCCGGGTACGCGCCCAAGCGGCCACGAAGTGTAGTGGGGACCCGCCCTCGCAGAAGACCGCACGGTCCCGGGGACAGCCGGATGCCTGTGGGCTCACGGCGTCCCCGGGGCGTGTGCTACTTCGCGTCGGCCTCGCCGTCGGTCTTGCCGTCGGACTTCTTGTCGGCCTGGGTGTCGGCCGGCTCGGAGTCGTCCGCCTCGGAGTCGTCCGCCTCGGCCTTCTTGCCCAGATCGATCTTGGCGTCGTCGGCGTCGGCGTCGTCGAGCTCGGTCAGCGAGGAGGCGTCGTCGGGCACGACAGCGCCGTCGACGTCGAGCTCCTCCTCGTCACCGTGGACGATGCGGTTGTACTCCGCGTCGTCGAGGACGGCACCGATGGAGTTCTTGGCATAGACGGCATGGACGCCGGGAGCGATCTCAAGGAGGACCGAGTCGTCGTGAAGCTCCTTGACGGTGGCGTACATGCCCCCGATCGTCCGGACGCCGGTACCGGGCTGCATTTCATTGCGCATGTTCGCAGCCGCCGCCTGCTTCTTCTTGGCGGACCGCGTCATCAGGAACATGGCCCCGATGAGCACGATGAAGGGGAGGAGAGTCACGGGATTCACGGGACGAGTTTCCTTCGCACGACCGCACTGGAAGGCGGCCTGGTCTACGGGGGTGGGTACACCGACCTGTAAGGGCGGCATCGGCGGAGTCTAAGCGAGTCCGCATCGATGGAACAACGCCCAGCATGGCACCCGGGTTCCTCTGCAGGCCAACCTGTGATGCATCACGCCCCGAACAGGCCCTGTTGTCCCTTTCCGCCTTGCTGCGGCGCAACCAGCCCGAGGTGGGCCCAGGCAGCCGGTGTGGCGACCCGCCCGCGCGGCGTCCTGGCCAGCAGGCCCTCCCGCACCAGGAAGGGCTCGGCGACCTCCTCGACCGTCTCGCGTTCCTCACCCACGGCGACCGCGAGGGTTGACAGGCCGACCGGACCGCCGCCGAAGAGTTTCATCAGGGCGCCGAGCACCGCCCGGTCCAGCCGGTCGAGACCGCGGGCGTCGACCTCGTACACCTTGAGGGCCGCCGCTGCGATGTCCCGGTCGATCCTGCCGTCGGCCTTGACCTGGGCGTAGTCCCGGACGCGGCGCAGCAGCCGGTTGGCGATACGGGGCGTGCCACGGGAGCGGCCGGCGATCTCCGCGGCGCCCTCCACGTCTATCGCGACGTCGAGGAGCCGGGCGGAGCGGTGAATCACCCTTTCCAGTTCGACGGGGGTGTAGAACTCCATGTGTCCGGTGAAGCCGAAGCGGTCGCGCAGCGGGGGCGGCAGGAGCCCTGCCCTGGTGGTGGCTCCGACCAGGGTGAAGGGCGGCAGCTCCAGCGGGATGGCGGTGGCGCCCGGCCCCTTGCCGACGATCACGTCGACCCGGAAGTCCTCCATCGCCATGTAGAGCATTTCCTCGGCGGGCCGGGACATCCGGTGGATCTCGTCGAGGAAGAGGACCTCGCCCTCCTGGAGCGAGGACAGGATCGCGGCCAGATCGCCGGCGTGCTGGATGGCGGGGCCGGACGTGATCCGGATCGGCGCGTTCATCTCGGCGGCGATGATCATGGAGAGGGTGGTCTTGCCCAGGCCCGGGGCGCCGGAGAGCAGCACGTGGTCGGCGGTGGCGCCACGGGCGAGGGCCGCCTTGAGGACCAGGTCGAGCTGTTCGCGCACCGTCTCCTGGCCGACGAACTCGTCGAGGTCCTTGGGGCGCAGTGCCGCCTCGACGGCGGTGTCCTCGCCGTCCGCGCCGGCGTCGACGAGGCGCTCGTCGAGCAGCTCGTCGGTGTCGGGTCGGGTCTCGTCCCAGTTCATCTCGTCAGTCCCGCCTAGGGTGTTTCGGTGCCGGGCCGTGCGGTGCCCGGCCCGGGGTGGAGAAGGGTGCCCTCCCGGCTTGCTCAGCGCGCGCGGTTGAGGGTCTGCAGGGCGGCGCGCAGCAGCTGCGGTACGGGCGGCTGCGCGCCCTGCGCGAGGGCCGCCTCCGCCTGCGGGGCCACGGCGGACACCGCCTCGTCCGCCTCGCGGGTCGCGTAGCCGAGGCCGATCAGGGCGGCCTGCAGCTGGTCCCGCCAGGAGGAGGAGACCGCGGTGCCGATGCCCTGCTGGCCGATGTGGGCGCCGACCGGCTCGCCGAGTCTGTCCTTGAGTTCGAGCAGGAGCTTCTGCGCGCCCTTCTTGCCGATGCCGGAGACCGCGGTGAGCGCCTTCTCGTCCCCGGTGGACACGGCGATGCGCAGGGCGTCCGGGCTGTGCGTGGCGAGCATGGCCTGGGCGAGCCTGGGTCCGACCCCGCTCGCGGTCTGGAGCAGCTCGAAGGTCTGCCGCTCGTCGTCGTCGGTGAAGCCGTAGAGCGTGAGGGAGTCCTCCCGTACGACGAGGGAGGTGGCGAGCTTGGCCTCCTTGCCGATACGGAGACCGGCGAGGGTGTTCGGCGCGCACTGGACGGCCATGCCGATGCCGCCGACCTCGATCACGGCTGTGGTCGGGGCGAGAGCGGCCACGGGGCCGCTGACGAAGGCGATCATCGGGGGACCTTCCGGACGGGAGCTGCTGCGGTGCGCGGAATGCGCGGGGTGCGGGCCGCGGCCGCTGCCGCGTGCGCCTGCTGGAGGCGGTTGACCGCCGGGGCGCGCCAGATGTGGCAGATGGCGAGGGCGAGGGCGTCGGCGGCGTCGGCCGGTTTCGGCGGGGCGTCCAGCCGCAGGAGCCGGGTGACCATGGCCCCGATCTGGGCCTTGTCCGCGCGGCCGCTGCCGGTGATGGCGGCCTTGACCTCGCTGGGCGTGTGCAGGGCCACCGGGATGCCGCGGCGGGACGCGCAGAGCATGGCGACCGCGCTGGCCTGGGCCGTGCCCATCACCGTACGGACGTTGTGCTGGGCGAACACCCGCTCGACGGCGACGTACTCGGGCCGGTGCTCGTCGAGCCACTCCTCGATGCCGCGCTCGATGGCCACCAGCCGGTGTCCGAGCTCCGCGTCGGACGGGGTGCGCACGACTCCGACGCCGAGCATCGTCAAGGGGCGGCCGGCGACGCCCTCGACGACGCCGATGCCGCACCGGGTCAGCCCGGGATCCACGCCGAGTACCCGCACGGTTCGCCCCCTCCCTGCCGATCGGTCAACTGTTCCCGCAGGCTATCGGCTCGCACTGACAATGCGACGGGCCGACGGGGTGTGTCCCCGTCGGCCCGTCCACGGAAGCTGCGTCGCGAGGCGCGGCTCAGGCGTCCACCTTCTCCATGACCTCGTCCGACACGTCGAAGTTGGCGAAGACGTTCTGCACGTCGTCGCTGTCCTCCAGCGCGTCGATGAGCTTGAAGATCTTGCGGGCGCCCTCCTCGTCGAGGTCGACCTGCATGGTGGGCAGGAAGTTGGCCTCGGCCGAGTCGTAGTCGATGCCCGCCTCCTGGAGCGCGGTGCGGACCGCGACCATGTCGGTGGCCTCGCTGACGACCTCGTAGCTCTCACCGAGGTCGTTGACCTCCTCGGCACCCGCGTCCAGGACCGCGCCCAGCACATCGTCCTCGGACAGCTCGCCCTTGGGGACGATGACGACGCCCTTGCGGTTGAACAGGTACGAGACGGAGCCCGGGTCGGCCATCGAGCCGCCGTTGCGCGTCATGGCGACGCGCACGTCGGACGCGGCGCGGTTACGGTTGTCGGTGAGGCACTCGATGAGCACCGCGACACCGTTCGGGCCGTAGCCCTCGTACATGATCGTCTGGTAGTCGACGCCGCCCGCTTCGAGACCGCCACCGCGCTTGACCGCTGAGTCGATGTTCTTGTTCGGGACCGAGCTCTTCTTCGCCTTCTGGATCGCGTCCACAAGGGTCGGGTTGCCCTCGGGGTCCACACCGCCGGTGCGGGCCGCGACCTCGATGTTCTTGATCAGCTTCGCGAAGAGTTTGCCGCGCTTGGCGTCAATCACGGCCTTCTTGTGCTTCGTCGTAGCCCATTTAGAGTGGCCGGACATCTGCCTTCTCCTTCGCGTCACCAAATTCCGTACGAACCCGAGAGATCCTACCGGGGTCGAGTCAGCCCGATGCGCGCACCATGTCGACGAAGTACGCGTGAAGCCGGTGGTCACCGGTCAGTTCGGGATGGAATGACGTGGCAAGGGCGTTTCCCTGCCGTACCGCCACGATATGGCCGCCGTGCTCCGCGATGACGCGGGCCGACGCGCCCACGGATTCGACCCAGGGGGCCCGGATGAAGACGCCCTCGACCGGGCCGCCGTCGATTCCGGCGACCTCGACGGCCGCCTCGAACGACTCGTTCTGCCGCCCGAAAGCGTTACGGCGCACGATCATGTCGATGCCGCCGATGGTCTCCTGGCCCGAAATGGGGTATCCCCTGCTCGAACCGAGTTGAGAGCTCGGGGAAGGGGCGAGGATCTTGTCGGCGAGCAGGATCATTCCGGCGCAGGTGCCGTATACCGGCATCCCGGCGGCCACCCGTTCGCGCAGCGGTTCCAGCATCCCGAACAGCGCGGCCAGTTTGGACATCGTGGTGGACTCACCGCCGGGGACGACCAGGCCGTCGATCTCCGCGAGTTCCTCGGGCCGCCGGACCGGCCTGGCCAGGGCGTCCGCCGAGGCCAGGGCGATCAGGTGTTCCCGTACGTCGCCCTGGAGGGCCAGGACTCCGATCACAGGGGTGTCGCTCATCAGTGGCTACCAGCCACGGTTGGCGTAGCGCTCGGTCTCGGGCAGGGTGTCGCAGTTGATGCCGACCATGGCCTCGCCCAGGTTGCGGGAGGCGTCCGCGATGACCTTCGGGTCGTCGAAGAACGTGGTGGCCTTCACGATGGCGGCGGCGCGCTTGGCCGGGTCGCCGGACTTGAAGATGCCGGAGCCGACGAAGACGCCCTCGGCGCCCAGCTGACGCATCAGCGCGGCGTCCGCGGGGGTGGCGACGCCGCCCGCGGAGAAGAGGACGACGGGCAGCTTGCCGAGCTCGGCGACCTCCTTGACCAGCTCGTACGGGGCGCGGAGGTCCTTGGCGGCGGCGTACAGCTCGTTGTTGTCGTAGCCGCGCAGCCGGGCGATCTCGTTCTTGATCTGGCGCAGGTGACGGACGGCCTCGACGACGTTGCCGGTGCCGGCCTCGCCCTTCGAGCGGATCATGGCCGCGCCCTCGGCGATGCGGCGCAGGGCTTCGCCCAGGTTGGTGGCGCCGCAGACGAACGGGGTGGTGAAGGCGAACTTGTCGCTGTGGTTGACCTCGTCGGCCGGGGTGAGCACCTCGGACTCGTCGATGTAGTCGACGCCGAGGGACTGCAGGACCTGGGCCTCGACGAAGTGTCCGATGCGGGACTTCGCCATGACCGGGATGGAGACGGCCTCGATGATCTCCTCGATCATGTCCGGGTCGGACATCCGGGCCACGCCGCCGTCCTTACGGATGTCGGCGGGCACCCGCTCCAGGGCCATGACGGCCACGGCGCCCGCGTCCTCGGCGATCTTCGCCTGCTCGGCATTGACGACGTCCATGATCACGCCGCCCTTGAGCTGCTCGGCCATGCCGCGCTTGACGCGGGCCGTGCCGGTCGCCGGGGAGTCAGCGGACTGCGGGGTGGTGGGAAGCGTGGACACGGATCGACCTCACTGGGAGAAAAGACGCTGGGCGTGCATGGGGTGATGCACTGCTGAGCAAACTCTCCGGGACCGGTCCACAGCAAGGGCCAATAGGAGGCCGGTGGATCGTTTTGGGCCGGCGGCGAACGGGCCGGGGCCGTTCTCCCGGGCCCCGATCGCGCCGCGGGCGTCAGCTGACCGGACGGGCGGCGAGGGCGACCGGCGGCTCGTCGTCCATCTCGAAGGCGAGCGGGAACGGGGCGTGGCCGGCCAGCCGGAACCAGCGCACCGTGCGGTGGCGGCGCAGCGCTCGGGCGGCCCGCACCGCGTCGTTGTGGAAGCGGCGCGCCATCGGGACCCGGCGGACGGCGGCGGCCAGTTCGGACGCGGCCTCCTCGCCGCCCGGGATCTCCTTCACGGCCTCCACCTGCGCCGGTTCGCCGAACACCGCGCGCAGGGCGGTGCTCAGTTCGCTCTCGGCGACCTCGCGGTGCTCCTCCTCCGCCTGACGGGCGGCGTGCGCGGCCTCGTACAGGACGATGGAGGCGGCCGGGTCGAGGACACCGGACGTGGCGAGTTCCTGGGTGACCGACGCGCGGCGCAGCAGTTGTGCGTCGAGCGCGGCGCGGGCCGCGTCGATACGGGTGTGCAGCCGGTCGAGCCGGCCCGCGGTCCAGCTGAGGTAGAGGCCGATCGCGACGAGCACGACGACGGTCCAGATAAGGGTTTCGGTCACGGGCCGAAGGCTACCGGTGACCGGGCACCGTACGGCCTCCTCGGCCGGCGGGGGAGCCTGCGGAAGAGCCGCCGGGGAACGGCGGACGGCTCAGGGCCGCCGGGCGGCCCGACGGCCGCTCAGTCCCGTGCCAAGCCGAACCTGGCCCGCAGCCCGGTGCGTTCGTCCGCCGCGACCGACGCGGCCCCGTCCGCCACCGTCTCGTACACCGCGAGGATGTCCGCCCCCACGGTCGACCAGTCGAAGCGCCGCACATGGGCGCTGCCGCGCTCGCGCAGCTCCGCGCGCCGCTCCGGGTCGCCCAGCAGCCGGACCGCTGCCGCCGCCAGGGCGTCCGCGTCCTCGTTGGCGAAGAGTTCGCCCGCCGCGCCCAGGTCCAGAACCTGCGCGAAGGCGTCCAGATCGCTGGCCAGGACCGGCGCCCCCGCCGACATGGCCTCGACCAGGATGATGCCGAAGCTCTCGCCGCCGGTGTTGGGCGCGACGTACACGTCGACGCTGCGCAGCAGCCGCGCCTTGTCCTCGTCGCTCACCATGCCGAGGAACTCGACCCGCTCGCGCATCTCCTTCGGCAGCGAGGCGACGGCCTCCTCCTCGTCGCCCCGGCCGGCCACCAGCAGCCTGGTGTCCGGGCGGGCGGCCAGGATCGCGGGCAGTGCCCGCATCAGGACGGGCAGGCCCTTGCGGGGCTCGTCGATGCGCCCGATGAAGCCGATCGTGCCGCCCTGCCACTCGGGCCTGGGCTCGGCCGCGGCGAAGAACCCGACGTCGACACCGTTCGGGATGACCACGGCGTCGCCGCCCAGATGCTCGACCAGGGTGCGGCGCGCGTACTCGCTGACCGCGATGCGCGCGCTGATCTTCTCCAGCGCCGGCTGGAGGATCGGATAGGCGGCGATCATCGCCCGGGAGCGCGGATTGGACGTGTGGAACGTGGCGACGATCGGCCCCTGCGCGGCCCAGCAGGTCAGCAGCCCCAGCGAGGGCGAGGTCGGCTCATGGATGTGGATCACGTCGAACGTGCCGTCGTGCAGCCAGCGCCGCACCCGTGCCGCGGACAGGAAACCGAAGTTCAGCCGGGCCACGGAACCGTTGTACGGGACGGGCACGGCACGGCCCGCGGACACCACGTACGGCGGGAGCGGCGTCTCGTCGTCGGCCGGGGCCAGCACGGACACCTGGTGGCCGAGCCGGATCAGGTGCTCGGCCAGATCACGGATGTGGAACTGCACTCCGCCCGGTACGTCCCAGGAGTACGGGCAGACGATGCCGATCTTCACTGCTAGGGCCTTTCGGTTGGGTCAGGCCGCCCCCCGCGAGCCCGGCATGACCCGATCGCGACAACGCGGCGAGCGTGCGTGCCAGGCGTCGCGCGCCGGACGGGACTTCGCGGACACGGCCTAGTCTCCGAGGGGTTCGAGGTCGGCGAGCCAGAGCCGTTGCAGCATGTGCCAGTCCTCCGGGTGCTCGGCGATTCCCCGGGCGAAGGCATCGGCCAGCGCCTGTGTCATGACGGACGTCCGCTGCGCGCGGTCACCCGAGCCGGGAACCTCGACGGGGGGATGAACTCGCGCCCTCATCACCGGCGTGTCGTCGTAATGGAGCGTGACCGGCAGCAGCAGCGCCCCGGTCTGCTGGGCGAGCAGCGCGGGACCGGCCGGCATCCGGGCCGTGTCGCCGAAGAACGTCACCTCGACGCCGGAGTCCGACAGATCGCGGTCGGCGACCAGACAGACCAGGCCGCCCGCCCGCAGCCGCTGCGCCAGCGTGCCGAACGCGGTCCCGCCGTTGTGCGCCAGGACCTCCATGCCCAGTCCCTCGCGGTACGCCACGAACCGGTCGTACAGCGACTCCGGCTTCAGCCGCTCGGCGACCGTGGTGAACGGGACCTTCAGATCCGTGGTGACCCACGCACCCGCCAGGTCCCAGTTACCCAGGTGCGGCAGGGCGAGGATGACGCCGCGCCCGGCGTCGAGGCCCTCGGTCAGCCGGTGCGCGTCCGTCACGTCGATGGAGTCCTTGATCCGCCGCGCACTCCAGGTGGGCAGCCGGAACGACTCCATCCAGTACCGCATGTACGAGCGCATCCCGGCCTTGGACAGCTCGGCGAGGCGGGCCGGGCTCGCGTCCGGCACGACCCGCGCCAGATTCGACTCCAGCCGCAGCACGCTCTTGCCGCGCCGCTTCCACACCTGGTCGGCGATGGTGCGGAAGAGCGCCCGCGCGGCCGGTTCGGGAAGCTTCTTGACCGCGGCCCAGCCGAGTCCGTACAGCCCGTCGCTGATCCGTTCCTTGGGACCGGGCCTCGCGTCCCCGAGGGCGCGGCTCACTGAGTGGCCTCGCTCCCCCGGTCCGCCGCGGCCGACTCGGCGGCGGCCGCGTCGGCCTCCGCGGACTCGCGGCGCACCGTCACGACTCGCTGCACGAGCGTCACCAGGCTGCCCGCCGCGACGAACCAGAGCGCGATCGGGAGGAGGTGCTCGATCCAGGGCACTCCGAACTTGTGCAGCCCGGCGAGCCCGGCCGCCACGAGGGAGATCACCAGCCGCTCGGCCCGCTCCACGAGCCCGTTGACCGCGACCGGCAGACCGATCGACTCACCGCGTGCCTTGGTGTACGAGACCACCTGGCCGCTCGCGAGGCAGAAGATCGCGACCGCGCACAGGACGTTGTCGTCGCCGCTGCCCGCGTACCAGAGGGCGAAGCCGGCGAAGATCGCCCCGTCGGCCACCCGGTCGAGCGTCGAGTCGAGGAACGCGCCCCACCGGCTGGAGATGCCGGCCTGCCGCGCCATGTTCCCGTCGACGAGGTCGGAGAACACGAAGATCGTGATGACGATCGTGCCCCAGAAGAACTCCCCCATCGGGAAGAAGACCAGCGCACCTGCCATCACCCCGGCCGTGCCGATCAGAGTGACCGCGTCAGGACTCACGCCGAGACGGAGCAGCAGTGCGGCGAACGGCGTGAGGACACGCGTGAAGAATGCACGCGCGTACTTGTTCAGCATGGCCTTCCCGAGGGTTCGGTGGGCCGCGTGGCCCCATCGGCCACCGGCTGGCCCATCGTAGTCACGACTGTCGCAGTCCACCGTCCGGGCACCCCCGGCCTTCCGGGACCGGCTGCCCGGACCGTGCCGCGGCGTGCGACATATGGACGCGGCTCGGAGACAGTGGAAAGCTCGGAAGTACCGCGGGCGTCGCCGAAGCCGCCGCGGCGGCTCCCCTCTGCCCGTGCCCACTCCCCATCCCGCGCCCGGCGGTTCTCCCGCCCGGCGCCACCATCTGGGAGGAACGCACCATGGGCGACAAGGCACACGCACACACCGGGGCCGCCGGAAGAGCGGCGACGGCCGGCCACCCCTCCTCCATACGGAACGTGGTGCTGGTCGGCCACAGCGGCTCGGGCAAGACCACTCTCGTCGAGGCCCTCGCACAGACCGCGGGCGCGGTCAACCGGGCCGGCCGGGTCGAGGACGGCAGTACGGTCTCCGACCACGACGGGATCGAGCACCGGCAGCAACGCTCCGTACAGCTCTCCCTGGTCCCCGTCGAATGGGGCGGGGTCAAGATCAACCTGCTGGACACCCCCGGCTACGCGGATTTCGTCGGGGAGCTCAGGGCCGGTCTGCGGGCGGCGGACGCGGCCCTCTTCGTTGTCTCGGCGGCCCAGGAGGCCGACGCCGTGGCCGGTGCCACCCGCGCCGTCTGGGAGGAGTGCGCCGCCGTCGGTATGCCGCGCGCCATCGTCGTCACCCACCTCGACACCGCCCGCACCCCGTTCGACGCGATGACGCGGATCTGCGGGGAGATCTTCGGCGGTGACGACCCCGACGCCGTGCTCCCGCTGCACCTGCCCGTGCACGGGCCCGAGGGCTCCGACGGCCACGCCCCGCTGACCGGGCTCACCGGACTGCTCTCCCAGCGGATCTTCGACTACTCCGGGGGCGAGCGGAAGGAGAAGCCGCCCGCCGAGGCCCAGCGGGGCCCCCTGGCCGACGCCCGCGACCGGCTCATCGAAGGGATCATCGCCGAGAGCGAGGACGAGACCCTGATGGACCGCTACCTCGGCGGCGCGGACATCGACATCAAGACACTCGTCGACGACCTGGAGCGCGCCGTCGCCCGCGGCGCTTTCCACCCGGTCCTCACCGCCGCCCCCGCCGCCGAGGGCGCCCGTCAGGGCGTCGGCACCGTCGAACTCCTCGACCTGATCACCGGCGGCTTCCCTACCCCGCTCGAACACCCGCTGCCCGCCGTCACCACCCTGCACGGCGCCCCGCTCCCCGCCCTCGCCTGCGACGCCCGGGGACCGCTGGTGGCCGAGGTCGTCAAGACGGCCTCCGACCCCTACGTCGGCCGGCTCTCCCTGGTACGCGTCTTCTCCGGCACCCTGCGCTCCGACGACACCGTGCACGTGTTCGGCCACGGGCTCACCGACCCCGGCCACGAGGCCCGCCCCTTCCATGAGGCCGAGATCCGCGTCGGCGCGCTCTCCTCACCGTTCGGCAAGCAGCAGCGCCCGCTCACCGAGTGCGTCGCCGGGGATCTCGCCTGCGTCGCCCGGCTGGGCACCGCGGAGACCGGCGACACCCTGTCCGACCCGGACCGCCCACTGCTGATGGAGCCCTGGACCATGCCTGACCCGCTGCTGCCGCTCGCCATCGAGGCACACGGCAAGGCGGACGAGGACAAGCTCTCCGAGGGCCTCGCGCGGCTCGTCGCCGAGGACCCCACCATGCGCCTGGAGCAGAACCAGGACACCCATCAGGTGGTCCTGTGGTGCCTCGGCGAGGCCCATCTGGACGTGGCGCTCGACCGGCTGCGCGGCCGGTACGCGGTCCAGGTCGACGCGGTCCCCCACCGCGTCGCCCTGCGCGAGACGTTCGCGGGCCCGTCCACCGGACGGGGCCGGCACGTCAAACAGTCCGGCGGCCACGGCCAGTACGCCATCTGCGAGATCGACGTCGAGCCCCTGCCACCGGGTTCCGGCATCGAGTTCGTCGACAAGGTGGTCGGCGGATCGGTACCGCGCCAGTTCATCCCGTCCGTCGAGAAGGGCGTCCGTACGCAGGCCGCCCACGGCGTCGCCACCGGACATCCGCTCGTCGACCTGCGGGTCACCCTGCGGGACGGGAAGTCCCACTCCGTGGACTCCTCCGACGCCGCCTTCCAGACCGCCGGCGCCCTGGCCCTGCGCGAGGCGGCCGCTGACACCCGTATCCAGCTGCTCGAACCCGTCGCCGAGATCCGCGTCCTCGTCCCCGACGCATGCGTCGGCCCGGTGATGAGCGATCTCTCGGGCCGCCGCGGCCGGGTGGTCGGCACCGAGCAGTCCGGGCCCGGACGCACCCTCGTACGGGCCGAGGTGCCGGAGCTGGAGATCGGCCGGTACGCGGTCGACCTGCGCTCCCTGTCCCACGGCGCCGGCCGCTTCGACCGCTCGTACGCCCGCCACGAAGCCATGCCCGCGCACCTCTCGGACCGTATGCGCGAACAACAGCACAACGGCACGAACGGTACGTAGCACCCCGCGTCCCCCACGGTTGTCCACAGGGCCGGACACCGTATCGATCCGGACGATACGCTGTGGTCCCAGCTCAGAAAGTGTGCCGGGCACGGCAGTTGGGAAACAGCCGCATGAGCGGTTCCTTGGCGGGCGAGTGGGGGCGACAGTGGCCAACGACGGATTCGATTTTTCTCCCGGAGCACAGATTCCGCTCCAGGGGGCGGCGGGAGCCGCGGTGGCGACGAACGCCCTCGCCTCTGCCGCGTACCGCGACAGCCCGGTGGACGAGATCCTCAAGGCCAACAGCGAGTGGCACAAGTCCGAGGTGAAGGCCGGCCAGTCCAAGTTCTTCAAGTCCGACTACTTCAAGCCCAACCTCGGCGAGGCCTTCTCCCGCGCCGTTCAGGAGCGCACGCTGGGCGGCGCCCGTGGTGCGCTCATCCAGTCCTTCGGCAGCGATCCGCAGACCGTCGTCGAGCACTGCCTGTCCGCGTCCCGGCTCCGCAAGGCGCGCGACACCAAGCTCACCGCGGTGACCGCCCTGTTCGGCTTCCTCTTCCTGCCCGGGATGCTGCTGTGGATCATCGTGTTCCGGCTGCGCGACGGTCTCACCAACACCAAGGACAAGGGGCTCTCCGCCCTCGGTAACGCACTGCTGCCGATCATCGGGATCGCCGCGGTGTTCCTCCTGGTCAAAATGCCCCTCAACGGCTTCCTGGGGCTCTACGTACGCGCGATGGCCATCGCCCCCGTCATCGGTTGGCTGATCGCCAAGCGGATCGCCGAGGCCTCCGCCCAGGACATGCGCGTCCGCTGGGAAGGGCTCCTCTCCGGCGGCGGTGTCGTCGCCAAGATCCCCGAAGCCGTACCGAAGAACCCGAGCGAGACCGCCCGCGAGGCACTCCGGCAGGGCCTGGAGAAGCTCTCGGCCGAACAGCAGTCCAACTCGGTCTTCTACGCCGGCCCCAAGGGCATCCTCGGCATGGGCACCCGCTGGGGCAGCTGGCAGCTCGCCGAGGACCTCGTCTCCAAGGACCCCGGCAAGGAGTTCCACCAGTTCCGCAGCTGGGACCTGGTGCGCGTCATCCACGACCAGCTCAAGCAGCTGGAACGCGGCCCGCTGAACACGGGCGGCTTCCCCAAGCCCTCGGTCACGCACTGGATCGTGTCGCCCGTCGGTGAGAACGCCGGATCGGTCTCCCGCCCGGAGGGCGAGGACGTCGCCACCTTCCAGGTGAAGCCGCACGAGATACAGCGGATCTGCAACCACCAGCAGTTCGGCGGCGGCGACCGCCACTACCTCGGCGTCCAGTTCACCCTCTGGGACGGCCAGCTGGTCATCACCATGATGATCACCGTCACCGTGCTCTTCGAGACCTTGCGCATCGAGGTCACCGGACACGCCCTCGGCCCGGTCCACTCCCTCTTCACCAGCAAACCCGCAGCCAAGACGAAGACGGTCAACAAGACCGTCAAGTTCTGGGAGACCCGCAGCATAACGCTGGCGCTGGTCGAGTCCAGCGAGGTGGTCCGCCTCGCCCTGCGGGCCCCGTTCACCTGGTACCCGCCGCTGCTCGACTACCTCGGCGGCAAGATCGCCCTGCCGGAACCCTTCGGGCTGCGGCACGCCTGGGCCGAGAAGCCGTGGCGCCACCGCTTCATGGCGGACGATGCGATGCGTGCGGCCACCCCCGTCCTGCGGGTGGTGCACAACGCCGTCATCAAGGTGCTCGACGAGAACGGCGTCGACACCGAACGCTTCGGCAACCGCTCGTCGATACTGAGCGGAGCGGTCCAGGACCCGACCCCGCGCAAGGCCGACCTGTACGACGCGTAGACACCACCCTCGCGAACACGCGCAGGGCGCCCCGGGGAACCGGGGCGCCCTGCGCGGAAGCCGAGGGGGACGCCGGACCAGACGAATCAGACGGATCAGAGACGGATCAGAGACGGATCAGACGGACCAGACGAATCAGACGGGCCAGGCGTCGGCCAGCATCTTCCGGGTGTCGGCCAGCAACTGCGGCAGCACCTTGGTGTGGCCCACCACCGGCATGAAGTTGGTGTCACCGCCCCAGCGGGGCACCAGATGCTGGTGCAGGTGTGCGGCGATGCCGGCGCCGGCCACCGCGCCCTGGTTCATGCCGATGTTGAATCCGTGCGCCCCCGACGCCGCACGCAGCGCGGTCATCGCACGCTTGGTGAAATCGGCGAGCTCCACCGTCTCCGGACCGTCCAGCTCGGTGTAGTCCGCGACGTGCCGGTACGGCACCACCATCAGATGCCCACCGTTGTACGGGTAGAGATTCAGCACGGCGTAGACCTTCTCGCCGCGCGCGACGACAAGCCCGTCCTCGTCCGACATCGACGGAATCGCACAGAACGGACAGCCGTCGCCGGCCTCCGAACCGGTCGGCTTGTTCTCGCCCTGGATGTACGCCATCCGGTGGGGCGTCCACAGGCGCTGGAACGCGTCGGGCGTCCCCACTCCGATCTGCTGCTCCGGCTCACTCGTCATGCCGATCAGCATATTGCTTACCCCGTGCGGAGCGTGTCGCCGGGGCCGGACGCGTCCCCGCACCGCGATGCTTGGCCGATGAGCGACCGCGCCACGGCCCAGTCCACCCCCGCTCTGACCCGATGGGAGCAGCGCGCCGAGGCGCCGCTCTTCGTCGCCTCGATGCTGTTCCTGCTCGGCTACGCGACCCGTGTCCTCGCCCCGCACGACGCCGAGCCCTGGCGCGACATCTCCCTCGTCCTGGTCGGCGTCGCCTGGCTGCTCTTCGTCATCGACTACGCCGTCAGGATCCGGCTCAGCGGTCTCGGCCACCGCTTCGTCCGGGTGCACTGGCTGGACACGCTGGTGCTCCTCCTGCCACTGCTGCGGCCGCTGCGGATGGTCAAGGTCTACACGGCCGTCCAGCAGCGCCGCGACGAGCCCCGGCTGAGCCTGTACGCACGCGTGATGTCGTACGCCGGCATGACGTCCGTGCTGCTGGGCTTCTCGGCGGCCCTGGCCGTCTACCGCCTGGAGCGCGATGCCCCGGGTGCCTCGATCCGGACCTTCGGCGACGCGGTCTGGTGGGCGTGCGCGACGCTCACGACGGTGGGGTACGGGGACGCCGTACCCGTGACCCCGCTCGGCCGGGTTGTGGCAGCGGGTCTGATGGCCTGCGGGCTGGCGCTGCTGGGAGCGGTGACGGGTTCGTTCTCGTCGTGGCTGATCCAGGCGTTCCGCCGGGAGGACGAGAAGGGACCCCCGGCGAGCGGATAGCTCGCCGGGGGCCCCTTGCCGACCGATCAGACCTGGACGCGGTCCTGGACGGCCTTCGCGATCTTGGCGAGGGCGTCCTCGACCGGGATGCCGTTCTCCTGCGAACCGTCGCGGTAGCGGAAGGAGACGGCGCCGTTGGCCATGTCCTCGTCGCCCGCGATGATCATGAACGGCACCTTCGCCCGCTGCTGGTTGCGGATCTTCTTCTGCATCCGGTCCGACGAGGCGTCCACGTCGACCCGGAGCCCCTGCTTGCGGGCCTTGGCGGCGAACTCCTGGAGGTACGGGATGTGGGCGTCGCCGATCGGGATGCCGACGGCCTGGACGGGCGCCAGCCACACCGGAAACGCACCCGCGTAGTGCTCCAGCAGCACCGCGAAGAAGCGCTCGATGGAGCCGAACAGGGCGCGGTGGATCATGACCGGGCGCTGCTTGGTGCCATCGGGGCCGGTGTACTCCAGGTCGAAGCGCTCCGGCAGGTTGAAGTCGAGCTGGACGGTCGACATCTGCCAGGTCCGGCCGATGGCGTCCTTGCACTGCACCGAGATCTTCGGGCCGTAGAACGCGGCGCCGCCCGGGTCCGGGACCAGCGGCAGCCCCTGCTTCTCGGCGACCAGGCGCAGCGTCTCGGTGGCCTCGTCCCAGGCCTCGTCCGAGCCGACGAACTTCTCCGGGTCCTTGGTGGAGAGCTCCAGGTAGAAGTCGGTCAGACCGTAGTCGCGGAGCAGGTTCAGAACGAAGGTGAGCGTCCGGTCCAGCTCCTCGGCCATCTGCTCCTTGGTGCAGTAGATGTGCGCGTCGTCCTGCGTGAAGCCGCGCGAGCGGGTCAGGCCGTGCACGACGCCCGACTTCTCGTACCGGTACACCGTGCCGAACTCGAAGAGACGAAGCGGCAGTTCACGGTACGAACGGCCGCGGGCGTCGAAGATCAGGTTGTGCATCGGGCAGTTCATCGGCTTGAGGTAGTAGTCCACCCCGTCGTCGAGCTGCATGGGCGGGTACATGCCGTCGGCGTACCAGTCCAGGTGGCCGGACTTCTCGAAGAGCTTGCCCTTGGTGGCGTGCGGCGAGTAGACGAACTCGTAGCCCTCCTCCTCGTGGCGGCGCCGCGAGTAGTCCTCCATGGCCCGGCGGATGACGCCGCCCTTGGGGTGGAAGACCGCGAGGCCGGGGCCGATCTCGTCCGGGAAGGAGAAGAGGTCCAGCTCGCTGCCGAGCTTGCGGTGGTCGCGCTTGGCGGCCTCCTCCAGGAACTCCAGGTGCGCCTTCAGCTCGTCCTTGGTGGGCCAGGCGGTGCCGTAGATGCGCTGGAGCATGGGGTTCTTCTCGCTGCCGCGCCAGTAGGCGGCCGCGTTGCGCATCAGCTTGAACGCCGGGATGAACCGGGTGGTCGGCAGGTGCGGGCCCCGGCAGAGGTCCTTCCAGCACAGGTCCCCGGTCTTCGGGTCGAGGTTGTCGTAGATGGTCAGCTCGCCGCCGCCCACCTCGACGTCCGCGCCGTCGTCCGAGGAGGCGGAGCCCTTGATGCCGATGAGCTCCAGCTTGTACGGCTCGTCGGCCAGCTCCTCGCGGGCCGCCTCGTCCGTCACGACCCGGCGGGAGAACTTCTGGCCCCGCTTCTGGATCTCCTGCATCTTCTTCTCGATGGCCTTGAGGTCCTCGGGCGTGAACGGCTTCTCGACGTCGAAGTCGTAGTAGAAGCCGTCCTTGACCGGCGGGCCGATGCCGAGCTTGGCCTCGGGGTGCAGCTCCTGCACGGCCTGCGCCATGACGTGGGCGGTGGAGTGCCGGAGGATGCCGAGGCCGTCCTCGGACGAGATCAGGACGGGCTCCACGGTCTCGCCGTCGGCGACCACGTACGCGAGGTCCTTCAGTTCACCGGCGATGCGGGCGGCGACGACGGTGCGCTCGCCGGGGAAGAGCTCGGCTGCCGTAGTGCCCGTCGTCACCACGCGTTCTTCCCGCTCGGAATCGCGCTGGATGATCACACGGACGTCTGACACCGGTCTCTCCTGACTCAGGGGCGCACCGCATTCCTCTTGCGTGTGCAAGAGGAATCGTACCGAGCCGGTGGCCCTGTTAGCGAAAGGGCCGGGATTCGGCGGCCTCCGTCCGGCCGATCGCCCCTCCACCCGCACCGGCAGCCCCACGGATGGGCGGCCCGCGAACGGCGTACCGGGCAAAGGGTGCGGGTATCACCGAACCGGGCAGGGGAATCCCGCCATCTGCCGCTCGGGCGCGAGGAGTTCGGGGATGACTCACTGGTACGAGGGGCCACTGGCCGCTTTTGACACCGAGACGACGGGAGTCGACGTGGAGGGGGACCGGATCGTTTCGGCCGCCCTCGTCGTCCAGGACAGCGCCGGCGGGCGGATGCGCGTCACCCGCTGGCTGGTGAATCCGGGGGTGCCGGTGCCCCCGGGAGCGACGGAGATCCACGGGCTGACCGATGACCACCTCCAGCGCAACGGGCGGTGGCCCGCGCCGGTGGTGCAGGAGATAGCGACGGCCCTGGCCGAGCAGAGTGCGGCAGACCGTCCGCTGGTGGTGATGAACGCGCCGTTCGGCCTGACGCTTCTGGACCGGGAGCTGAAGCGGCACCGGGCGTCGTCGCTGGCCGGCTGCCTGGGAGACACGCCGTTGTGCGTGCTGGATCCACGGGTGCTCGACAGGCATCTGGACCGCTACCGCAAGGGCCGGCGCACACTCACGGATCTGTGCGAGCTGTACGGGGTGGCGCTGGACGGGGCGCACGACGCGGCGGCCTCGCTGGAGCTGGTCCGGGCGGTGGGGCGGCGGTTCGCCACCCGGCTGGAGCGGCTGACCCCGGCGGAGCTGCACACGCTCCAGGCGGTGTGGCACGCCGCCCAGGCGCGCGGTCCGCAGCCCTGGTTCACCAAGAGCGGCACGCCGGAGACGGTGGACCCGGCGTGGCCGTTGCGTCCGCAGCTGCGCGCCGCCGCGTGAGCGGGTGTGCGACCGGCGCTCCACGGGAAACGGCCACGGAGCCGGACACGCAGAGGCCGGTCCGTCGGTGTTGCTGACGGACCGGCCTCTCCCGGGGTGGGCGATACTGGTTTCGAACCAGTGACCTCTTCGGTGTGAACGAAGCGCTCTCCCACTGAGCTAATCGCCCGGGAACGGGTTGAACCATACAGGGATCGGCGGGTGTGGTTCAAACCGCTTCCAGCCGCGCCGCGAACCCCCGGCGTCCGGCCCGCATCATCAGGGCGTGATTGACCCGGAACACCGGGCGCCCCGGCAGCGCGAGCAGCCGCATCAGCCTCTTGCGCACCTCGACCTCCTGTTCGTACGTGGCACGGCTCCCGGTCCCGTGCGCGGTGACGGTCCAGCGGGCCCAGCCTTCGAGATCGCCGGTGATGGCGACTTCGAGGATCCCGGCGAGCGGGTCGCGGCGGCGCTCGCGGACCGTGATGACGAGGTCGTACGGGAGCAGGGAGCGGATGCGGGTGGTGCCGGAGGTGTCGTCGACCGGGGTGACCTCGCGGATCTGCGGCCACCATCGCGGGTAATGCTCCACCTGTCCCAGGAGCCGGTACACGGCGCCGGGCGGGGCGTCGAGGTCCCAGACGCTGACAAATCGGTAGTGACTCCAGTCCATGTGTCCAGGATGCGCATACTCAGCCGGGGAACTGAGTACCCGTGCGCATGTCCGAACGCATGACCGCCGCCACACTCGCGTTCATGACACATCTGCCTCCGCCTGCCGAGGAATTGGCACTCCTCGACCGCGAGCTCGCCGGGCTGGACCTGCGCCGGTCCCAGCTGCTGCACCGCCGCGCCTGGCTGCTGAGCGTCCTGCGGACGCCCGGCCCGCCGCCGGTCGCGCCACCTCCCGCGCCCTCGTTCCCGCCGCCGTTCGCGGTTCCGGGCCGGCCGTCCGTTCCCGCGGTCCGCACCCGTGGTCCGCAGAATGTGCTGCTCGCCCTCGGCGGACTGCTGCTGACGGTCGCGGCGATCGCGTTCACCCTGGTCGGCTGGGGCCAGTTGGGGATCGGCGGCCGCTCGGCGGTTCTGGCGACCGTCACGGCGGCATCCCTGGCCGCGCCTGCGGTGCTGCTGCGCCGAGGGCTGTCCTCGACGGCGGAGTCGCTCGCGGCCCTCGCGTCGGTCCTGATGGTGCTGGACGCGTACGCGCTGCATGAGGTGGCGCTTCCGCAGACGGGCGGCCTGGGCTACGCGGCGGCCGCTTCGGCGGTGCTGGCCGTGCTGTGGGCGGTGTACGGGCTGCTGCTCGGCGGGCTGCGGCTGCCGCTGCCCGCCGCGGTGCTCGGCGCGCAGTTGCCGCTGCTGCTGTGGGCGTGGGCGGAGCGGGCGGATGCCCTGGTGTTCGCGGGTGCGCTGCTGGCGACGGCGGCACTGGACTGTGCGATCGCGCTGCGGGGCAAGGGAGTCGCCCTGCGCGTGACGGCCTGCTCCGGTCTCTGGGTGACCGGTGGTGTGGGGCTGTTGCTGGCGCTGGTGAAGTCGCTGGTGGCCGATGCGCCGGCGGACGCGGTGGCGCCGGGGGCGCTGCTGCTGGCGGGTTCGGCGATCGCGCTGTGCGGGTCTCGGCGGGCACCGGCGGCGGTTGCGGTGGCCGGTGGCCTGGTGGCCGGTCTGGCGGCCGTGGCCGGCGTCGCCGGAGTGGTGGTCGCGGGAGTGCCCGGCGGCTGGGCGGTGCCGGTGTATCTGCTGTGCGGCGGGGCGCTGTCGGCCGGTGTACGGGCTCCGCTGGGGCGTCCGGCCGGGCAGGGGCTGTTGTGGGCGTCGGGGGTGGTGACGGCCGGATCGGTGCTGTTCTCGCTGCCGCCGGTCGCGGTGTCGCTGACGGGTCCGGTGGTACAGCTGGGCCGGGTGTGGTCGGGTGCGCCGCACGGCGGTGCCCGGGGTGCGACGGGTGCGGCGGGGCTGCCGTGGACGGAGATGGCCTCGGCCCCCGTTGTACTGCTCGTGGTGGCAGTGGTGCTCGCGGCGGCGTACCGGTCGTGGGAGGGCGTGCTGCGGTGGGCCGGTCCGGCGCTCTCCCCCGGGCCCTCGGCGCGGGGCGCTGTCGGGGCGACGGCTCCGGTGCTCGGCTGGGCGGGGCTGGCGGTGCTGCCGGCCGCGCTGGACACGTCGTACGCGGTGGCCGTTTCGGTGCAACTGGTGCTGGTCGCGGGTGTGTTCGCGGTGGCGGTGGTCGGGCTGCGGCGCGGGACGACGGGGGTGGCGCTGACGGCGTCGGTGTGCGGGGCGGTCGGTGCGGTGGACGTGACGCTGCTGTCGCTGGGCACGGAAGCGGCCACGTACGCGGTGTTCGGGACGTTGCTGGTGGCGCTCGTGGCGGCCGCGGTCGCGCTGGACGCTCCCGCGGCCCCGGCGTCGCGGCCGGACCGGGTGGCGGCGACCGTGCAGGCGGTGGCGGCGTGCGCGGCGGTGCTCTGCGGCGTCGTGCTGGCCGGTGCGTGCGGTGTCTCACTGGGGCTGGCGGCGCACCGGGCGGCTCCGCTGCTCCTGGCCGTGCCGGCGGTGACCGTGCTGCTGGGCGCCCGGCTGAAGGCGCACGCGGTGGCGCTGCCGGTCGAGCTGACCGGCGGTGCGGCGGCGCTGCCCGCTGTGGGCATGGCGGTGGGCGACCTGCCGTTCCTGGCTCTGGTGCTGGCCCTGTGCGCGGTGCTGGCGGCGGGCACGGCGTTGCGCCCTGAGCGGCGGCCGGTGGCCGGATACCTGGCGACGGTGCTGTTCGTGACGGCGGCCTGGGTCCGGCTGTCGGCGTCCGGGGTGTCGTCCCCGGAGGCGTACACCCTGCCGGTGACCGTGGCGGCGCTGGCGATCGGTGTGCTGCGCCGGCGCCGTGATCCCGCCGCGTCGTCGTGGACGGCGTACGGGGCTGCTCTGGCGGCGACACTGGTGCCGTCGCTCCTCGCCGCCTGGGCCGATCCGCACTGGCTGCGGCCGCTGCTGCTCGGTGCGGCGGCGCTGCTGATCACGCTGCTGGGGGCGCGGTGGCGGCTCCAGGCCCTCCTGGTGCTGGGCGGTGCGGTGCTGGCGCTGGACGCGTTGCACGAGCTCGCGCCGTATGTGGTCCAGGTGGTGGGTTCGATGCCGCGCTGGGTGGCTCCGGCGCTGGCCGGGGCGCTGCTGCTGGCGGTCGGGGCGACGTACGAGAAGCGGCTGCGCGACGCCCGGCGGCTGCGGGACGCCCTGGGCCGGATGCGGTGATGTGACCGCGTGGCCGGCCCGGGGCGCCCCCGAAAGCCTCGGACCGGTCAAAGCGGGGAGCGCCATCAGCGGCGTCAACGGTTGGGACGAGAAGCGTCGAGGCGCTTGAACAGCGCACCCGAGAACGCCGACGGCCCGGAAGCTCCAAGAAGCTTCCGGGCCGTCGGTCCGGGGTGGGCGATACTGGGTTCGAACCAGTGACCTCTTCGGTGTGAACGAAGCGCTCTCCCACTGAGCTAATCGCCCGGGCGCACGCCAAACATTACCCCATGTCAGCGGCGCCCCCCGACCGGCTCCGGGTCACTCGTGGATCTTCCACGGCATGACGATTCCGAACTTCCACACATAGATCCCCACCAGCACCGCGATGATCACCAGACCGATCACGGTGAGCGCGACGTTGCGCCGCCGGACCTTGGGATCGAGTGCCCGCCTGGCGGCCTCGGTGACCTTCCGCCGGGTCCAGCGCAGCACCAGCTGCGCCCAGACGAACTCGGTCGCCCAGATCGCCATGCCACCGAAGATCACCAGCCAGCCGGGGCCGGGCAGCGGCAGCATGATGATGCCCGCCACCACCACCGCGAGGCCGACCAGGAACACGCCGACCTGCCAGCTCAGGTGCAGCGCCCTGGAGGCCTTGATGAACCCGGGCGCCCTGGAGCCGAGCTCCGGGCCCTCCGTGGTCACGTCCCGCGCGACGTCCCCCGTCCCGCCGCCCGCCACGTCCCCCGTCGCGGGCGGCGGATCCGCCGGTGCGGCGGCTCCGTCCCGCTCGTCACTCTCCGCACTCATGGGGGTCAACCTACCGGAACGGCTTTCGTCACTGGAATGGCCGCGTGACCCAAAGTTACACACCGCTGTGCGAGCTACCTCAAGGATCACAAAACGGTCAGAGGGGTTTACAACGCCACCGTAGGTGGCATGTCGATTTCGCCGACGTGCGAATCCCCGAGCGCACACTGAGCGAAAGGCCCTGGCGCTTATGAACACCACGGTCAGCTGCGAGCTGCACCTGCGCCTCGTTGTGTCGAGCGAGTCCTCACTGCCTGTACCCGCGGGCCTGCGGTATGACACGGCCGATCCGTATGCCGTGCACGCCACCTTCCACACCGGAGCGGAGGAGACGGTCGAGTGGGTTTTCGCCCGCGACCTCCTTGCCGAGGGGCTGCACAGGCCCACCGGCACCGGAGACGTCCGCGTCTGGCCATCCCGTAGTCACGGCCAGGGCGTCGTCTGTATCGCGCTGAGCTCCCCGGAGGGCGAAGCCCTGCTCGAGGCCCCGGCACGGGCCCTGGAGTCGTTCCTGAAGAGGACCGACGCCGCGGTCCCGCCGGGTACCGAGCATCGTCACTTCGATCTCGATACGGAGCTCTCACACATCCTGGCCGAGAGCTGAGCCAGGCCGAGAACTGCACGACGCCGTCCGACTCGGGGAGACGGCGTCGCGCGGACAACCTCATACGGCAGAAACCGGCGCCGCCACCACGGAATCCACCGTGGTGGGGGCGCCGGTCCGCGTCCACGGGCTTACCCGCCCCGTGACCGGGGGCCGGGGCGGGTAAGCGCCCCCAGGGGCTCCGGAGGCCCTCCCTGACCCCTGGGGGCGACGCGGCCGAGCCAGTAGAGTCAGCCGGCATCGGTGGGCGCCCCGCCCGCCGGAGGCCAGGGAGCGAAAGCGTGCTGATCCCACACGACACCCGGATCGCCCTCGACACGGTGGTCGATCTGGTGAACACCGCGCCCGAGAGCGCGCAGCCGGAGGCCGGGGCACCGGCCGACGGGCTCGCCGGCATCCCCGCGCTCTACGCGTTCGCCGGGCGCCACCGCCTGAGCGGGGTGAACGAGCTCGACGAGAAGGACCTGCGGGCCGTGCACGACGTGCGGGCCCGGTTCGCGGCGGTCTTCGCGGCCTCCGAGGCACAGGTCGCCGCCTCGCTCGTCAACTCCCTGGTGGCCGCCGCGGGCACCACGCCGCAGCTCAGCAACCACGACGGCTACGACTGGCACGTGCACTACTTCGCGCCGGACGCCTCGATCGCCGACCACCTGGCGGCCGACTGCGGGATGGCCCTCGCGTTCATCATCGTGGCGGGCGAGACGGAGCGGCTGCGGCGCTGCGAGGCGCCGGACTGCCGGCACGCCTTCGTCGACCTCTCCCGCAACCGCTCCCGCCGCTACTGCTCCAGCCGCACCTGCGGTAACCGCTTGCACGTCGCCGCGTACCGGGCGCGCCGCAGGGAAGAAGCGGCCGGCGAGCCGTTCACAGCACGAAAAGATCATGCAACGCGGCCATCAGCAGCAGGCCGCCGATCACCGTGAGGAAGATCATCAGAGGAGGCTGGGAAAGCGCGAAGAGGCAGCCACGCGGCTCTTCGGCGGGGGGTGCGGGGGCATCGCCCCGGGAGGTGTCCACCATCTCCGGACGATCATGACGCAGACCGGTCCCTGTTGGTGATCAACACGGTTTTTTGTCACGGGAGTTCACCCCCCACGTGGTGACCGCAATCGCTCCGGCGTCCGATCCTCCGTCACGTATTCGGGAACGCCCGCGCTCCCCCGCCGCGTCGCCGGTCAGCCCAGGTCGCGCAGCATACGCAGCTGCACCCCTCGGTGGGCCGAGCCGCCGCCCTCGTGGTTGTTCCAGGGATAGACCTCGATCTCCTTGGGGCCCGCCCAGTGGTTGTAGGCGGCGAAGACGGTGGACGGCGGGCAGACGGTGTCCATCAGGGCAACCGAGTAGAGCGCCGGCACCGTCGCCCGGACGGCGAAGCTGATGCCGTCGAAGTACGAGAGGGTCCGGAACACCTGCTCGCCGACGCCGTGCTGGGCGGACAGGAAGCGGACGATCTCCTGGTACGGGTCCCGGTCGGTGATCTCCACGGCGCGCCGGAAATGCGTCAGGAACGGTACGTCGACGAGCGCGGCCCTGACGTGGGGGCTGAGGCCCGCCACCGCCTGCGCGATGCCGCCGCCCTGGCTGCCGCCGTGCACGACGATCCGGTCGGGGTCGACGGCCGGGTGGGTACGGGCCACCTCGACGGCGCGCACCGCGTCGGTGAACACCCGCCGGTAGTAGTACTCGTCGGGGTCGAGGATGCCGCGGGTCATGAAGCCGGGAGACTGGGGATTGCCGCCGCCGTGCGGGTCCGGGGTGGAGCCCGGCGAGTTGTTGTTGACGGCGCCCTGGCCCCGGGTGTCCACGAGCAGGGTGGCCCAGCCGGCGGCAGGCCACACCAGGTGGTCGTGCGGCAGCCCGCGCCCGCCGCCGTATCCCAGGTAGTGGACGACGGTGGGCAGGGGGCCCTCGGCGCCGGCGGGCACGTTCAGCCAGGCCCGTATGCGGTGCCCGCCCCAGCCGGCGAACGACACGTCATGGGCGACGACCCCGCTCAACGCCGCGTCGTGCACCGTGAACTCGGCGTCCAGCGGGTGCGCGGACGCCTCTTCCAGGGTGCGCCGCCAGAAGGCGTCGAAGTCGTCGGGCTCGCCGGGCTCCGGCCGGTAGGAGCGGAGTTGGTCCAGGGGCAGGTCGAACAAGGGCACGGCGTCTCCGTTTCGGGCAGGCGGAAGGGAACGGCACACGGGAACGGCAGAGGGAACGAAGGGCCGGGCGACGGCCTCAGCGGGGGGTGGAGCTCGATGCGCGCACGACGAGTTCCGGCTGGAGCACCACGCTGCGGTGCTCGTGGTGGCCGTCGTCGTCCGCCTCCTCCAGCAGGAGTTCGGCGGCCATCCGGCCCATCACGACCGCCGGCTGCCGGACCGAGGTGAGCGGTACGGCAGCGGCGGCGGCGAATTCGATGTCGTCGTAACCGACGATGGCGATGTCCTGCGGCACCCGCACCCCGGCCGCGTACAGGGCCTGCAGCACGCCGAGGGCGAGCAGGTCGTTCGCACAGAACACGGCTGTGGGGCGGGGCACCAGGCCGAGCAGCCGGGCCCCCGCGTCACGTCCCGCCGCAACGTCCAGCCGGTCGGAGGGGATCTCGACGAGTGCCTCGGGCTCCAGCCCCGCCTCGGCCAGCGCGGACAGCGCACCCGTGCGGCGGTCCCTGATCTGGTGCAGGTCGCCCGGTCCGCTGACGTAGGCCACCGAGCGGTGCCCGGCGGAGATCAGGTGCCCGACGGCCAGGGCGCCGCCCCGCACGTCGTCGACGGAGACCGCGCAGGTCCCGGTGCCGGACGCGACCCGGTCCACCAGGACGTAGGGAATCCGGTGGCGGCTGAAGGATTCGAGATTGTGGCCGGTCGCGTCGGCCGGCGTGACCAGAACGCCGCACACCCGCTGCTCCGCGAAGAGGCCCAGGTACTCGGCCTCTTCCGCGGGGCTCTGGCCGCTGTTGCAGACCATCACGCCGAGCCCCGCCTGCCGGGCGGCGCGCTCGGCCCCGCGGGCCACGTCGACGAAGAAGGGGTTGCCCATGTCCAGGACGAGGAGGGCCATGATCCGGCTGCGTCCCGCCCTGAGCTGGCGGGCTGATTCGCTGCGGACGTAGCCGAGGTCCTCGATGGCCGCCAGTACCCGCGCACGCGTCTCGGGGAGTACGGCCTCCGGCCGGTTGATCACATTGGACACCGTGCCCACGGAGACCCCGGCCTGCCGGGCCACATCCTTGATCCCTGCCACACGCGCCACTTGTCCTGCCCCACTGGTGCCCTTGGCCGCACTGGTCCAGCGGCGTCACCCCATCGTACGGACGGGCGTGAGTGAATTGATTCAATCCGTCCGGGACGCTAGCCCCCATCCCCGAACACCGTCAAGGATCATGCGTGAATCGATTCATACCGGCGGGGCTCCCGCACTGCGGCGGGCGGGCGGGCGTCACATGGCGCGCGCCACATGCGGCGCTCCCGACGCGGCGCTCCGGACGCCGCGCCTCAGATGCCGTGCTTCAGATGCCGTGCTTCAGATGCCGTGCTTCTTCAGGATGGCCTCGATGTCGCTGAAGTCGTCGCCCGATCCGTTCGCGGCGGCCTTCTGCTCCGGCTGCTTCTCCCGCTGCTGCGGCTGGACCGCCGGAAGGCCCGCTCCCAGGGCGGGGGCCGGGGCGGCCGGCTCCACCGCGCCGTCCCGCGCGGCACGGGCGGCCGCCTTGCGTTCCTTGCGGGTACCGCCACCGCGCCGTTCGACCGCGCGGGTCGTGATGAACAGCAGCCAGGCCACTCCCAGCAGGCCGAAGCCCAGCCAGACGCTCGGCTTGAACGCGATGTCCGTGACCCACTGGACGACACCGGTCAAAACCAGCCCGATCGGGACCAGGGAGTAGGCCGCGATCCTGGTCGCAGCGAGGAAGCGCTTCCGGTACGCGGTGACGGCGGCGATGCCCAGGCCCGCCGCGGACGCCGCGGAACAAATGGTCTCGGCAAGCATCGGTGCCTCCAGGCGCAGGGGAAACGTCCCTTCCATCCTGCACCTCTCAACGTACCCGGGGCCACGCCCGGAGCCCACATCAGGGACATATCAGGGCCGGGATCCTCCGCAGGTGCCGTGCGGGCGGGCTCCCGGGGCGTACGCACCGGCACCGGTACCGGTGCCGGTCGGGCCTCTCCCGCGCACCCTGGGAGACTGGGCCCATGAGTGAATCCACCCCCGCGGCACCGGTCGTCCTCGACCTCTGGTGCGAGCTCCAGTGCCCCGACTGCCACCACGCCCTCACCGATGTGCACGCCCTGCGGGCACGGTACGGCGACCGGATCGAGGTACGGCTGCGGCACTTCCCGCTGGAGAAGCACAAGCACGCCTACGCGGCCGCGCAGGCCGTCGAGGAGGCCGCCGCACAGGGCAAGGACTGGCCGTACATCGAGGCGGTGCTCGCCCGCACCGCCGACCTCGCCCGCACCGGCGAGCCGCTGCTGATCGAGGTGGCGGAGGAACTCGGCCTGGACGCCGAGGAGTTCGACACCGCCCTGATCGACGGCCGCCACCTGCTGATCGTCGACGCCGACCAGGCCGAGGGCAAAGCGATCGGAGTCACCGGCACCCCGACGTATGTGATCGGCGAGGAGCGGCTGGACGGCGGCAAGAGCCAGGAGGGTCTGCGCGAGCGGATCGAGGAGATCGCCGACCGGCTGCTCGCCGGACAGGGCTGAGGCCCCGGGACCGGCGGAGGGCCTACAGCTGCTTGGTCAGGTTGTACCGGGTCGGTTCGTAGCCCAGCGACTCGTACAGCCGGAGGGCGGGTGTGTTGGCCGTGACCACGTGCAGGCCCAGCCGCTCGTCGCCCGCCGCGAGCGCGATGCGCTCGGCCTGGAGCATCAGCGCCCGCCCGTATCCCCGGCCCCGGAACTCCTCGTGCACCTCCACGTCGAACACGTAGCCGACGAGCAGGCCGGGGTGCATCTCGAAGCGGGCCACCCAGACGTACCCCGCGGTCTCGCCCTCGTGGATCAGGAAGTGCAGATGGGTGCCCTCGGTGGCCAGGCCGTCCGGGAGGTGCCGGGAGTGGGAGGTCCGGGCGAGCTGAAGGGCGGTCTCCTCCGAGACGCCCCGGGTGATCAGGCTCTCCGCGTAGGCGGCGACGGCTCGGTCCTCCCACCGCGCGTACTCCCCGGGTGTCATCGGGCGTGCGGTCAGTCCGTCCGGCAGGGCCGGGGGAACCGACGGCAACGACTTGATCATGTTCCTGCTGCGCTCGGTGTAGCCGAGTGCGGAGGCGAGACGCCGCGCCGCGGTGTCGGCGGCGGGCACCTCCGTACGCACCTGGGTGCAGCCCCAGCCGCGCAGCACCTCTTCGGCCGCCAGGGCGGCGATGGTCCCCCGGCCGCGCCTGCGGACGGGCTCGTCGATCCGCAGGGACCGCAGCAGGCCCGCCGCACCGGCCGACCGCGGCTCCATGCCGATCTCGACGGCGCCGACGGGCCGCCCGTTGTCGCAGACGTCGTACGCGTGGTCCTGTGCGCCGTCGGCGCCCGGCTGAATCGGCCCGGAAGGCCGGAGTGTCGTGGTCATCAAGGGATTTCTATCCCCCGCACGCCGAACCGTCATCCGCTTTTACGGTCGTCCCCCGTGTTTCGCGGGCGGCGACGGCAGTTCGACGACAGTCCCTACGGGTCCAGGTCGTTGCCGGCCCGCTCGTCGAAGATGCTCATGGCCTTGGCCGTGACCGGTCCCGGGCCGGCGGTCAGCTCCCTGCCGTCGACCCGGTGGACGGACTGGATGTCGCGGAGGGTGGAGGTCAGAAAGATCTCCTCGGCCCGTTCCAGGACGTCGAACGGCAGCTCGGTCTCCTGCGCCCCGGTCCACTCCACCGCCAGCGCGCGGGTGATCCCGGCCAGACAGCCGGAGGCGACCGGCGGGGTGTGCAGCTGCCCGTCGAGGACGACGAAGACATTGGACCCGGTGCCCTCGCAGAGCTGTCCGACGGTGTTGGCGAAGAGCGCCTCGGTGGCACCCCGCTCGTGGGCGCGGGCGAGCGCGACGACGTTCTCCGCGTACGAGGTGGTCTTGAGCCCGGCGAGCGCGCCGCGTTCGTTGCGCGTCCAGGGGACGGTGATGACCGCCGTGGTGTCCGGGCGGCGCTTCACCTCCCCGAGGGCGACGACGAGACCGGGGCCGGCCGTGCCACGGTCGGACCCGAGCGGCGAGATCCCTCCGGTGTAGGTGATCCGCAGCCGGCCGAGGGCGGCCGGGTTGGCCTCGATGACGGCGGCGCAGGCCCGGCGTACCTCGTCCTGATCGGGCACCGGCAGACCGAGGCCCCGGGCGGAGCGGGCCAGCCGGTCGAGGTGCCGGGTGAGCGCGAAGGGCCTGCCGTCGGTGGTCCTGACCGTCTCGAAGATGCCGTCGCCCACGGTGAGCCCGTGGTCGAGCACGGACACCCGGGCGTCATCGGCGGCGCGCAGTTCGCCGTTGACCCAGATCTTCATGGTGCGGTCCTTCCGGTTGCTTCGTATGCGCCCGACGCTACCGCGAGCAGCCTGGACGCCTTGAGTTCGGTCTCGTCCCATTCGCGTTCCGGATCCGAGCCCCAGGTGATGCCGGCGCCGGTGCCGAAGCGCAGGACCGGGGCGGCCCCGGTGCGGTCGGTCCAGAAGGTGCGGATGCCCACGGCGAGCGAGGCGGTGGCGCGGTCGGCGTCCACCCAGCCGATGCCGCCGCAGTACGGGCCGCGCGGGACGGTCTCCAGTTCCCCGATGATCCTCAGCGCACTGGATTTCGGGGCGCCGGTGACCGAGCCGGGCGGGAAGGCGGCGGCGAGGAGCTCCGGCCAGCCGGTCCCCTCGGCCAGCAGGCCGCGCACCGTGGAGACCAGGTGGACGAGGCCCGGGTGCTTCTCGACCGCGCAGAGTTCGGGAACGCCGACCGATCCGGTGGCGCAGACCCGTCCGAGGTCGTTGCGGACCAGGTCGACGATCATCACGTTCTCGGCGTGGTCCTTCTCCAGCAGATCGTCCTCGGTACGGCCGGTGCCCTTGATCGGCCCGGACTCGACCGCGCGGCCGTCCCTGCGGAGGAACAGTTCGGGGGACGCGGTCGCGATCTCCACGCCGTGCGCGGGCAGCCGAATCGTTCCTGCGTACGGGGCGGGGTTGCCGCGCGCCAGCAGCGAGGTGAGGGCGTCCACGTCCGCGGCGGCCGGGTCGGGCAGCCGGGCCGTCATCACCCGGCAGAGGTTGGCCTGGTAGACCTCGCCCGCCGCGATGTACTCACGGATGCGGCGGACGCCGGCGGTGTACGCGGCGCGGTCCAGGGACGAACTCCAGTCACCGGCGGCGGGCCCGCGCCAGGCACCCCGCACCGGGGCGGGCACGGCGGCGGTGCGTACGGTGGCGAAGCGGGCACAGACGAGCCGGCCCTCGAAATCGGCGGACACGGCCCAGAAGCCGGACGAGTCGAGGGCCGCGGGATCGCTGGTCACATCCTGCAGATCGGAGGCGACGAGGCCGCCGAAGCGGGCCATTGGGGCAAGGTCGTGCACGTCGGTGAGTCTAGGACGGCCCGCGGTGACCTGCGCCGGGGCGGGTGCACCTCAGCACGCTGCACAAACGCGTTTTTGTACTGGCCCCGGAATCCGCTAGAGTTCATCACGTCGCCGGGACGCGCAAGTGAACCGGAACCGACAAGCGGACGTAGCTCAGTTGGTAGAGCGCAACCTTGCCAAGGTTGAGGTCGCCAGTTCGAACCTGGTCGTCCGCTCGCAGAAGGTGGGGGTCCTTCCCGAACCCCCACCCCTGGTGGAGTGGCCGAGAGGCGAGGCAACGGCCTGCAAAGCCGTCTACACGGGTTCAAATCCCGTCTCCACCTCCAAGGACGATTAGCTCAGCGGGAGAGCACTTCCCTGACACGGAAGGGGTCACTGGTTCAATCCCAGTATCGTCCACCGGTCCGCAAGGACCCCCGCGCGATTAGCTCAGCGGGAGAGCGCTTCCCTGACACGGAAGAGGTCACTGGTTCAATCCCAGTATCGCGCACGCAGTACACGCAGGGTCACCCTGCGCGATTAGCTCAGCGGGAGAGCGCTTCCCTGACACGGAAGAGGTCACTGGTTCAATCCCAGTATCGCGCACAGCCCGAAGCCCCGGTCATCTTGATGACCGGGGCTTCGTCGTTGCCGCGCGCGGCCGTGCTGCGGTCCGGACGGGTGCCGTCCGGACCGCAGCACGGCCGCGCGCGGCAACGACGGGTGCCGTCCGGACCGCAGCACGGCGAACTGGCTCAGGACGAGAAGAGCATCCGGCCGAAGCTCTTCTGCCGGTAGTGGCCGTGGTGACCGCCGTAATGCTGCTGCTGCGGGGCGCCCCAGGCGGGCGCGGGAGCGGCCGGGTAGGCCTGCGGGGCCGGCGGCGGGGGCGGAGCCTGCTGCGTCCACTGCGCTTCCATGCGGGTCAGGGACTCCAGCTCGCCATAGTCCAGGAATATCCCCCGGCAGCCGCTGCACTGCTCGATCTGAATGCCATTGCGGTTGTACGTGTGCATCTGTGCGTGGCACTTGGGACACTGCATGTTCGGGCTCACTCCTCGCCGTCGGTTAGCCGTCGCCGGAACGCGTGTCCGCCGACGGTCGGTTCACCCTACGACGCGTGCTCGGCGGCCAACTCGGGCGGGAGAGCGGCAATTCGGGCACAGGCCTCGATCATCATCTGTTCCACCTCATCCGGATCCCTCGCCTCCGCCGCGGACTTGGCGAGGGCCAGTGCCGCGGTCTGTACGGTCAGGGCGCGGGCGGCGACGTCCAACTCGGGCCAGGGGTCGCCCTCGGCGGACAGCGCGGGACCGCCGGCGGCCCGGTAGGCGTCCAGGAAGCGGAACCAGACGTCGGGCGGCAGCAGTCCGGCCGCGTACCAGGCCGCGGGCCGGGCCAGATCCCAGGTGGCGTCACCGATGCCCGCGTCGTCCACGTCTATCAGCAGCCAGTGGCCGCGCAGCGCGGGGTACCGGACGAGCTGGCCCAGGTGGAGATCGCCGTGGCAGAGGAAGCGCGCGCGGTGCGCGGGGGCAGGGGCCTCGTCGCGGGCCCAGGCGGGCAGCCGCCGCCAGGCCGCGAGCACGGGCGCGACGGACGGCTGCCCCGGGCCCGCCCCGCACATCCGGTCCACGGCCAGAGCCGCCTTCGCGGGCCCCCGCATCACCGGGAGCCCGCGCGACCACCCGGCCGCGGACCCGGGAGGCCGCTCGTGCACGGGCGCGGAAGCCGGGAGCTCGGTGCTGTGGAGGCGTGCCAGGAGCACGGCGGCCTCCTCCCACGGTGCCGCGTCCGGGTCACCCGGGTCCACGGGCTCCCCGTGGGGCCACAGGGTGACCGGGCGGCCGTGGAACCCGGTGAGGTACGGCGACGGGGCGACGGAGGACGTGGCGTCCTTCGCCGGGCCCGTCGGGGGCGCCAGGACACGGCCTACGGGCAGGGGGGCGAGCAGGACGTCCGCCAGGCCCGGACGGGCCGCCAGCCGCAGGCGTACGGCCAGGGCGGCGGTGTCCGTACCGGGAGCGTGGGCCTTGGCGACGACCGGGCCACTGCGGACCACGGCGCCGTCCGCCCGGTCCGCGAGCACAACCGGCGGCGGACAGTCGCAGCCGGCATGAGCACGGGCATGGGCATGGGCAGCTCCGTGGGCGAGGGCGCCCAGCGCACGTATGACTGCGGTGGTCACGGTCTCCCCCGGTGGCGCAGGATCTGCGGGCCGGCCGACACCGGGTCCGCCGAGGAGCGTACGCGGTAAGGACCCCGGACAGCGCGATGTCCGGTCAGCTCCCCAGCTGACCGGACAAACGCTGCCGTCCGCCGCACCCCCGTCCCCACGGGGTTGTTGGCCGGATGTCCCGGTCCGAACCGCTCTTCCGGACCCGGGGCGCCGCTCAGCGCCCCAGCATCACGCCCACGGACGACGCCTGTGTGACCACCGCTTCCCAGCCGCCGAAGACGACTGCGAGCAGGGCCGCCAGAGGAAGAACCATGGCTGTCGCCACCAGCGGGTGGCGCTTGCCGGACGACGGACGGCTGCCGAACGAGGCATAAGCCCTGCGTCCCCGCGTGCGGCTGATGGTCCGCGCTGCCGTGTCCGCCATGGTTCCTCTCCTGACCTGATGTGGAGCGGCGGGCGTTTGGCCTCGGGGGACGAGTGCGACGCCCGCCGCATGACTTCAACATTAGGGATTCGGCGGACGGGCGGCGTCATGCCCGCGTACCGAATGCCGGGCCTCCCGGAGGATGAGCCGTGGGTAGTCGGCGTACTCCCCTGGGTGGAGACGGGCCTATCGGACCTTGGGGTCATCCCCGAGGGGACGCTCGGAGGCGTCCTCCCTGGGTACTGGCTGTTCGACCAGGGCGAGCACTCTGGTCGCCATGAAGCGCGCGGTGCGCACCACTGATCCGCTCCTGGTGACTTCACTCACTTCGACCACCCCCCGGCGGACCGCTGTCTCCACCCTGCGGCCTGCTCTGGAGGCCACCACTTCGTACGTACGGGTCGTGTCCCCGGCGTCCACGACTATCTCGACTCGATCGCCCTTCACTGATCCAATCCCCTTTCTGCGACGGACCTTTGAGATCTCGCACGGGACCGGGCGCCTGGATCCGCGGCTCCCTGACCACTCCTCAAGTTTCCCACCCGGCACTGACAATCGATTCGCCGGCGAGGGCGCGGCCTCTGAGCACCCCGGGCGGCGGGTACGTAAGCTGTGCCTCGTCAGGCGGACCAGGCAGCGGGGATGGGCAGACATGGCGATGATGCGGCTCCGGCGCGAGGACCCGCGTGTCGTCGGTTCGTTCAGGCTGCACCGGCGGCTCGGGGCGGGCGGCATGGGTGTCGTCTACCTCGGTTCGGACCGGCGCGGCCAGCGGGTGGCGCTCAAGGTGATCCGCCCGGATCTGGCGGAGGACCAGGAGTTCCGCTCGCGGTTCGCCCGCGAGGTGTCCGCGGCCCGGCGGATCCGCGGGGGCTGCACGGCCCGGCTGGTCGCCGCCGATCTGGAGGCGGAGCGCCCGTGGTTCGCCACGCAGTACGTCCCGGGGCCCTCGCTGCACGACAAGGTGGCCGAGGAGGGTCCGCTGTCGGCCGCCGAGGTGGCCTCGATCGGGGCGGCGCTCTCCGAGGGCCTGGTGGCGGTGCACGAGGCGGGTGTCGTCCACCGTGACCTGAAGCCGTCGAACATCCTCCTCTCCCCCAAGGGCCCGCGCATCATCGACTTCGGGATCGCCTGGGCGACCGGGGCGTCCACCCTCACGCACGTCGGTACGGCGGTGGGTTCGCCGGGGTTCCTCGCGCCCGAGCAGGTGCGGGGCGCGACGGTGACGCCTGCGACTGACGTCTTCTCGCTCGGCGCCACGCTGGCGTACGCGGCGATGGCCGATTCGCCTTTCGGGCACGGCAGTTCCGAGGTGATGCTCTACCGCGTGGTGCACGAGGAACCGCAGTTGTACGACGTGCACGACGCGCTCGCTCCGCTGGTGAGCGCCTGTCTGGCGAAGGACCCGGAGGAGCGGCCGAGCACGCTCCAACTCTCCATGCGGCTCAAGGAGATCGCGGCGCGGGAAGCACAGGGGCTGCACGAGAGCCGGCCGCCGGCGCAGCGCTCCGCACAGGAGGCCGACCGGCCGACGGGCCGCCTCGACGGCCCGTACACCGAGCAGCAGACCCGCCGTGCGGCCGGGCCCGCCCCGGTGTCGCGCCCGCAGAACAGGCAGACCGCGCCGCCGCGTCCCGCCTCGCCCCGCACCGGGGGTTCACGACGGGACCGGCAGCCGCGCGGCACGACGGGTTCCGGTAAGCGGCCGCAGGGTGCGAACGGGACGAACGGCAGGCCGGGCACCCGGCCCGGGACCCGTACCACCTCGACCGGACGGCGTCCCGCCAACCCCCGGCTGCTGCGGCAGCGGCTCGTCGTCTTCGTCGTGGTGACGCTGCTGGTGGCGCTGGGCATCGCGGCCGCCCAGGGCTGCCAGGGGCCGGCCCGCGGCCTGGGCGCGAGCCACAGCCGGACCGCGGTTCAGGGGCAGGGCGGGCAGTAGCCCCGTCCCCGCCGGGACCTCCGGATCACGGCTCAGCTCTCCGGGCGGCCGGTGGCGACGGCGTAGAAGGCGACCGCGGCCGCCGCACCCACGTTCAGCGAGTCGACGCCGTGGGCCATCGGGATACGCACCCATTCGTCGGCGGCGACGAGGGCCTGGGTGGACAGTCCGTCGCCCTCGGCCCCGAGCATCAGGGCCACCTGGTCCATCCGGTGCGGCGCCGCCTCCTCGATGCTGCTGGCCTTCTCATCGGGCGTCAGGGCCAGCAGCTTGAAGCCCGCCTCCCGTACGGTCTCCAGAGCCTTGGGCCAGGTGTCGAGCCGGGCGTACGGCACGGAGAAGACCGCGCCCATCGAGACCTTGACGGAGCGCCGGTACAGCGGGTCGGCGCAGTCCGGGGAGAGCAGGACGGCGTCCATGCCGAGGGCGGCGGCGCTGCGGAAGATCGCACCGATGTTCGTGTGGTCGTTGACGGCCTCCATGACGACCACGCGGCGGGTGGTGCGCAGCAGTTCGTCGGCGGCCGGCAGCGGTTTGCGCTGCATCGAGGCGAGGGCGCCGCGGTGCACGTGGTAGCCGGTGACACGCTCGGCGAGCTCCGGGCTGACCGCGTACACGGGGGCCGGGACCTCGTCGATGACGTCGCGCATCAGGTCGACCCACTTCGCCGACAGCAGCATGGACCGCATCTCGTACCCGGCCTGCCTGGCGCGTCTGATCACCTTCTCGCCCTCGGCGATGAAGAGACCCTCGGCGGGCTCTCGCCTGCGCCGCAGCTCGACGTCGGTCAGGCCGGTGTAGTCGCGCAGTCGGGGGTCGTCGGGGTCATCGACGGTGATGAGATCAGCCACAGGTTGATACTGCCTTGTCCGGTGTGTGGTGCCAACGGTCTGGAGGAAGATCCGCTACCGATGGTCACTGGGCGGTGGGTGCCGCGGCGGCGGGGCCGACCGCGACGACGTCGCCGATGACGATGACGGCCGGTGGGCGCACTTCCTCCGCCGCGGCCCGCTCGGCGACGGTCGCGAGCGTCGCGTCGACGCGGCGCTGGGCGGCCGTGGTCCCTTCCTGGACCAGTGCGACCGGGGTCTCGGGGGACTTGCCGTGGTCCATGAGCGCACGGGCGATGGCGCCGATCTTGTCGACGGCCATCAGGAGGACCAGGGTGCCGCGAAGCTGGGCGACAGCCGCCCAGTCGACCAGCGAACGCTCGTCGTCGGGGGCGACATGGCCGCTGACCACGGTGAACTCGTGGGCGACCCCGCGGTGGGTCACCGGGATGCCGGCCGCGCCCGGCACCGAGATCGAGCTGGAGATGCCGGGGACGACGGTGCACGCGATGCCCTCGGCGGCGAGCGCCTGGGCCTCCTCCATGCCGCGCCCGAAGACGAACGGGTCGCCGCCCTTGAGCCGGACGACGGCCTTGCCGGCCTTGGCGTGCTCGATCAGCGCGTTGTTGATCGCCTCCTGCGCCATGAAGCGGCCGTACGGGATCTTGGCGGCGTCGATCACCTCGACGTGCGGGGGGAGTTCGTCCAGCAGGTCGCGCGGGCCGAGCCGGTCGGCGATGACGACGTCGGCCTCGGCGAGGAGGCGGCGGCCGCGGACGGTGATCAGGTCGGGGTCCCCCGGGCCGCCGCCGACCAGGGCGACGCCGGGGGTCCGGGTGCGGTGGTGGGGTGCGGCGAGGGTGCCGTCGCGCAGGCCCTCGACGATGGCGTCGCGGACGGCGGCGGAGTGGCGCGGGTCGCGGCCCTGCCCGTCCGTGGTGAGCACGGCGACGGTGACGCCCTCGCTGCGGCCGGTGGCGGGGGTCCAGGCGGTGGCGGCGTCCGCGTCGTCGCTGCGGACGCACCAAGTGCGGGTGCGCTCGGCCTCGGCGGAGGCGGCGTCGTTGGCCGCGGTGTCGTCGGACGCGATGAGCGCGTACCAGGTGTCCGTCAGGTCCCCGTCGGCGTACACCCTGCGCTCCCAGCGGATCTCGCCCGCATCCGCCATCGCCTCGACGGAGGGGGTGGCGGACGGTGACACGAGGACGATGTCCGCCCCGGCGGCGATGAGGGCGGGGAGGCGGCGCTGCGCGACCTGGCCGCCACCGACGACGACTACGCGGCGTCCGCTCAGGCGCAGTCCGACGGGGTACGCGGGGTGAACGGCGTGCTCGGCCATGGCTGTGCGGGCTCCTCGTGCGGTGCGGTGTGCGGGCCGCTGCGGCGATGGAGCGGCTGTGACGTGCGCGGTTGTGGGGCGGGGTTCACGATACGGGGTGGGCGGGCTCCGGCGAGGCCGGCCTTTGCGCCCTGCGGCGATTGAGGGGCGGGGGTTTTCGGGAGCAGCGCGCCCCGAAAACCCCCGCCGCCGTGCCGCTACTTCTCCGTGACGCCCGCCGAGTCGAACGTCGCCACCTCGTGCATCGCGCGGGCCGCGCTCTGCACGATCGGCAGCGCCAGCAGTGCGCCGGTCCCCTCACCCAGACGGAGGTCCAGGTCGACGAGCGGACGCAGGCCCAGCTTGTTGAGCGCGGCGACGTGGCCGGGCTCGGCGCTGCGGTGGCCCGCGATGCAGGCCGCCAGGGCTTCCGGTGCGATGGCGCGTGCCACCAGGGCCGCGGCGCCCGCGCTGACGCCGTCGAGGATGACCGGCGTACGGAGCGAGGCCCCGCCCAGGAGGAACCCCGCCATAGCCGCGTGCTCCAGGCCGCCGACGGCCGCGAGTACGCCGATCGGGTCGGCCGGGTCCGGCTGGTGCAGGTCGAGCGCACGGCGGACCACGTCGACCTTGCGGGCGTGCATCTCGTCGTTGATGCCGGTACCGCGACCGGTCACCTCTGCCGCGTCCATCCCGGTGTACACACAGATCAGGGCGGCCGACGCCGTGGTGTTGGCGATGCCCATCTCACCGGTGAGCAGGCCCTTGTTGCCCGCCGCGACCAGATCGCGGGCGGTCTCGATACCGACCTCGATCGCCGCGAGGACCTCCTCACGGGTGAGTGCGGGGCCGGTCGTGAAGTCGGCCGTGCCGGCGCGCACCTTGCGGGGCAGCAGGCCGGGCGTCGCGGGCAGCTCCGAGGCCACCCCGACATCGACCACGCACACCTCGGCGCCGACCTGGGCCGCGAAGGCGTTGCAGACCGCGCCGCCGCCGAGGAAGTTGGCGACCATCTGGCCGGTCACCTCCTGGGGCCAGGCCGTGACGCCCTGGGCGTGCACCCCGTGGTCGCCGGCGAAGATCGCGACGGCAGCGGGCTCCGGGATCGGCGGCGGGCAGATCCGGGAGAGCCCGGACAGCTGCGCCGAGATGATCTCCAGCATGCCGAGCGCACCGGCCGGCTTGGTCATCCGCTTCTGGCGCTCCCAGGCCTCACCGAGCGCCTTGGCGTCCAGGGGCCGGATGTTGGAGATGGTCTCCTGCAACAAGTCGTGCGGCTCCTCGCCGGGCAGGGCGCGGCGGCCGTACGTCTCCTCGTGGACGACCCACGACAGCGGGCGGCGCTTGGACCAGCCCGCCTGCATCAGCTCGGGCTCCTCCGGGAACTCGTCCACGTAACCGACACACAGGTAAGCGACGACTTCGAGGTGCTCGGGCAGGCCGAGGGACCGGACCATCTCGCGCTCGTCGAAGAAGCTGACCCAGCCGACGCCGAGCCCCTCGGCGCGGGCGGCGAGCCACAGGTTCTCGACGGCGAGCGCCGAGGAGTACGGGGCCATCTGCGGCTGGGTGTGCCGACCGAGGGTGTGGCGGCCGCCGCGGGTGGGGTCGGCGGTGACGACGATGTTGACCGGGGTGTCGAGCATCGCCTCGATCTTCAGTTCCTTGAACTGCTTCGCCCGCGCCTTGGGGAGCGACTTCGCATACGCCTCACGCTGGCGCTGCGCCAGTTCGTGCATGGAACGGCGGGTCTCCGCGGAACGGATGACGACGAAGTCCCAGGGCTGCGAGTGCCCGACGCTGGGCGCGGTGTGCGCGGCTTCCAGGACGCGCAGAAGCACCTCGTGCGGGATCGGGTCGCTGCGGAAACCGTTGCGGATGTCGCGGCGTTCCCGCATGACGCGCAGTACGGCCTCGCGCTCGGCGTCGTCGTAGCCGGGGGCGGGCGGCGACGTGACGACCACCTCTTCGGCCTCCGCCGCCCCTGCCTCCGGAACGTCGGGTGCTTCGGGCGCTTCGGGCGCTTCGGGTACTTCGGCCGTTTCGGGAGCGTCCGCGGCCGGCGTGCCGCTCACGGCCTCCGGCTGTACGGGATCCGGGGCGTTCTGCGGTACGACCGGTTCGGTCGGTTCGATCGGTTCAGCCGGTTCGGCGGCCTGCTCGGTCTCCGGCGGCTGTGCCGGAGCGGTGTCGGTGCCGTCCGTCAAGTCCGGGGTCTCGATGACCTCCGGGCCGGTTTCAAGCTCCGGCTCCGGCGGTGTCTCCAGCTCGGCCACGGGCTCCGGAACGGCGGTCTCGGCGCTCTCGGCGCTCTCCGCCGCCTCGACCACCACGGGCTCCATGACGATCGCCCGTCCCTCGGGCGCGGCCTCCACGACCGCGACGGGCTCCACCGGCTGCTCGACGACGGGCGCCGGGGCCGGGTGCGGGACGGCCGGCTCGACCGGTGCCACGTCTGCCGGTGCCACGTCGGCAGGAGCCGCGTCGACGGGTGCCGCCTCGGCCGGTGCCACGTCGGCAGGAGTCGCGTCGGCAGGAGTCGCGTCGACGGGTGCCGCCTCGGCCGGCGCCACGTCGACAACAGCCTCAACCGGCGCCGGTGCCGTCTCCGACGGGGTCTCGGCCGGAAGCTCCGCCTCGACCTCGGCCGGCACCGGTACGGGCTCCTCAAGCGGAACCGGCGCGGGCTCGACGGGCTGCGCCGCCGGCACGGGCTCGGCGGCCGCCGGCTCCGGGACGACCGTTTCTGCCGGCTGCGCTTGCGCAGTGCCCGGCTCCGCAGAGCCCGGCTCCGCAGTGCCCGGCTCCGCAGGCGACGCTTCCGCTTCCACCGCGACCGGTGCGGCGGCCTGCTGCGGTGCCTGGGCCGCCCACTCGTTCACGCCCTGCGGCGGGATCACACCGAGCTGCGGGCCCGGCAGGGCGGCCGACTCCTCAGCCGTCATCTCGAAGTACTCGGGCTCGGCGGTGGCCGGTCCCGCGTGCCGTGCGGGCGCGGGCGCCGGAGCCTGGACCTGGGCCTGCCGCACACCCGCCGGGCCCCGGTCGGCGAGCGAACGGACCACGCCGCCGCCCGAGGTTCCGCCGTAGGCCGGTCCCGACTCGGGCGAGGCCGGGCCGCGGTGCAGCGGCCGGCGCACGGGCGCCTGGGTCTGGGCCACCGGCACCTGGACCTGCGCCGGTGCGGGGACGGGCGAGGGGATACGTACGCCGCTGAGGTCGACGGCGCCCGAGTCGCGGCCGCCGGACTCATGGGTCCCCTGGCCGGTCCGCGGCAGCGGCTCGGCTGGAGCCTGCATGGCGTACGCCGGAACCTGGACCGGGGCCTGCTGCTCCTGGAGCTGCACCGGGCCCTGCGTCTGTACCGGGCCCTGCGTCTGTACCGGGTTGTCGCCCGACAGCCGGGACTCGTGCTGCGCGGCGGGCCGGGGCTGGTAGCCGCCCTGCTCGGGCGCGGGGGCCTGTGTGGCCGTGTCGTCCGGGAACTGGCCGGGCACCGGGACGGCCTGCGGCTCGCTCCAGGCGCCCTGGGGGCTCGGCATCAGCAGAAGGTCATCGTCCTCGGACGTGTGCTCGGAGGGATCGAGGAAGGTGTAGGCGTCCGGGGCGGGGACGCCCGGCTGCTCCACCATGCCTGCGTTCTCCGGCAGTCCCTCGCCCGGGATCTGGCCGGTGTCACTCATGCGTACCCCTCGCCCATCGTCAGTGCTCCTTCGGCCCTTCGCCCGGGACGCCCGAACACGGCACACAGGCGCTCGTCCAGTGGAACGAGCGGGCGCGCCGCGCGGCACGAAACGGTCGCGGACATACTGCATTCTCGCGGTCGTTCGCCGCCGCGGCAGCTCATTTCGCCACGGCTCGCTGTGGACTGCGCCACGTTGCGCGTCCCCCGGTTCTGCCGTACCACAACGAGGGCCAAAACGGTCCCCTTTTCCGGACATTGACGAACGAAGCGACGATGATCCGGGCGCGGTGCAACGATCGGCCAGCCTACCTCCCGCCGTGTGCCGGCAGGGTCAGGGGGCGAGGTCCGACCGCAGTGCGGACAGCAGAAAGACGACCGAGCGTTCGCGCTCCGACCATGCGGACGTGTCGAGTTCGACGGACTGCAGGAGCGAGCAGGCGACCGTGTATCCGTTCTCGGCGAGGGCGGCGCCCAGCGCCTCGGCCTCGTCCCGGGTGGAGGCATGGGTCACGATCCGCTCCGGCCTGCGGTCGGCGACGGCGGTGACGACGGGGACGCCGCCGCCCCCGATCCGTACGACATCGGGCTCGGGCAGCCGTTCCAGCACGTGCGGGGCGCGCCCCTGGACCACCTGGAGCTGGACCCCGAAGGCCCGAGCCGCCGCCGCGGTACGGGCGCAGGCGTCCGGGTCGCCGTCCACGGCCAGGACCGCCGCGCCGAACCGGGCCGCCTCCACGGCCAGGGCCCCGCTGCCGGAGCCGATGTCCCAGACCAGGTCGCCGGTCCGGGGCCCGAGGTGGGCGAGTTGGGCGGCACGCAGCCCCGGGGACTCGCCCTCGCCGCTCTCCCCCGCGGGGGCCGGCCCGTCACCCCGGTAGGCACCGGCGGGCAGCGCCCAGCCCCGTACGCCCTGGGGGTAGGCGGGGTGGCGGCCCGCGATCCACGCTCCGTCGGCCCGCCGTTCGGGGCCGCCGCCGATGACGATGACGACGTTGGGGTCGCGCCAGACGTGGTCGGCGGCCTTCTCGGAGGTGACGACGGTGACCTGTTCGCGGGTGGTGCCGAGTTCCTCGCAGATGACGAACGTGCGGTGGACGCCTTCGAGCAGCAGAGCGAGTTCGGCCGGTCCGGCGCCGGGCGAGGTGAGGACGGCGACCTTGTGGTGGGCGCGGCAGACGTTCACCGCGCGGCGCAGGGTGCGGGGGTGGGCGACGACGGTCTGGGCGTCCTCCCACGGCATACCGGCGCGGGCGAAGGCGGTGGCGACGGCGGAGACCGCGGGCACCACTTCGACTTCGAGGCCGTGTTCGGGGGCGCGCAGGCTGCGTACGGCTCCGAAGAATCCCGGGTCGCCGTCGGCGAGGACCACGGCGCTGCCGCGGTGGCCGGCGATCCGCCGGGCGGCCAGGTCGATCGAGCCGAGCCGGATCCGTTCCGCGGTGTGCGGCACTTCGGGCAGTGCGAGGTGGTGGGCGGCTCCGGCGACGAGTGTGGCGGCCGAGAGCGCGGCGGTGGCCGCTCTGTTCAGTGGTGAGCCGTCCCAGCCGATCACTGTGACCCGGTCGGCCATCTGTTGTCAGTCTCCTGGAGTTGTTGCAGGCGGGGCTGGTCGCCCCAGGGCGGTCACGGCGGGATCACCTGGTGCGTGCCGGTGCGGCGCCGGGCCGGGAAGGGTCAGTTCCAGTCGTTGTACGTACCGTATCCACCGGCGTCGGCGAGCTGCTCGGCGACTCCCTCCAGGTCCTCGGGAAGCAGGCCCCAGACGATCAGATCGGTCCTGATGTCGGCCCATCCTCCGTCCTCGGTCTGTGAGCGGGCTATGCGGGCGTTGCGCAGGATTCCCTCGCTGATGCAGCCGATCTTCTGCGCGACCTGCTGGGAGGCGGTGTTGTCGGCGGCGGTGCGCAGCTCCAGCCGCTCGAAGCCCTGGTCGCGGAAGAGCCACTGGGCGAGCGCCAGCACGGACTCGGTGGCGTATCCCTCGCCGCGCGCCCAGGGGGCGGTGATGTAGGCGGCCTCGGTGGCCAGGGTCCGCCAGTCGGTGTTGTGCAGCCGGACCGAGCCGACGAGGCGCTGGGTGAGGAACTCGGTGACGGCGAAGACGATGCCGTCACCCTTGGTGCGCTGCGCGGGGGCGATCCTGCGGACCCAGCGTTCGGCGTCGACCTGGGCGTAGGGGTGGGGTGCCTCGGTCCAGGCGGTGACGAGTTCGTCGTTCATCATCTCGATGTACGCGGGGACGTCCGTCATGTCGAAGGGGCGCAGCACCAACCGATCCGTGCTGATGGAGATGTCCGGAAAGGTGGAAGTCATGCGCAGCTCCATGCCGAAGACCGTGTAAAGGCACAGCATGCAGCATCGGGCGGGCCTTGTGCATGGGCGGGTCCGCACGACGGAGCCCCGCGCACCCGGCCGGGGTGTGCGGGGCTCCTCGGGCAAGTGCCGTGCCGGGGTCAGGACTTGGCTGCGGAACCGAAGGCCGGGATGACCGAGCCCTGGTAGCTGTCCTCGATGAACTTCTTGACCTCGTCGGAGTGGAGGAGCTTCACGAGCTTCTGGACGCGGGCGTCCTTCTCGTTGCCCTTCTTCACGGCGACGATGTTGGCGTACGGGTTGCCGTCGGCCTTTTCGAGGGCCAGGGCGTCCTTGGCGGGCTTGAGCTCGGCCTCGATGGCGTAGTTGCCGTTGATGACGGCGGCGTCGACGTCGTTCAGGGCGCGGGGGACGGTCGCGGCCTCCAGCTCCTTGAACTTGAGGCCCTTCTTGTCGGTGATGTCGCTCAGCTTGGCGCTGGTGCCGACGCCGTCCTTGAGGGTGATCAGGCCGTTGCCCGCGAGCAGCTGGAGCGCCCGGCCCTCGTTGGTGGTGTCGTTCGGTACGGCGATGGTCTGGCCCGACTTGATGTCGCCCAGGTCCTTGACCTTCTTGGAGTAGAGGCCGAGGGGCTCCAGGTGCACGGTGCCGACGGAGACCAGGTGGGTGTTGTTCTTCTCGTTGAAGTCGTCGAGGTATGGCTGGTGCTGGAAGAAGTTGGCGTCGACCTGGCCGGTCTCGGTGGCGGTGTTCGGCAGGACGTAGTCCGTGAACTCCTTGACCTCCAGCTTGAGGCCGGCCTCGGCCGCCAGGTTCTTGCTGACGAAGTTCAGGATGTCGGCGTGCGGCGTCGGTGACGCGGCGACGACGAGGGCCTTGGAGGTGTCGGCCTTGGCGCCGGTCTCGCTCTTGGACGCCGGGTCGGAGTCCGTGCCGCAGGCGGTGAGGCCGAAGGCGAGCGCGGCAGTGGCGGCGGCAGCCGCGGTGATCTTGATGTTCTTGCGCACGAAGAGTGCCTCTTTCGGATGGTGATGGTGGTACGCCCGGACAAGGAGTGCGGGCTGTGGGGAGGGAAAGTCTCAGGAGGTGCTGCGGCCCCGGCGGGCCAGCAGGCGTACGGCTCCGTCGCCGATCAGCTGGATCACGGTCACGATGACGATCAGCAGCGCGACGGTGATGAGCATGAACTGGTTGTCGAAGCGCTGGAATCCGTAGGTGACGGCCTTGGAGCCGAGTCCTTCGCCGCCGACCGCGCCGGCCATCGCGGAGTAGCCGATGAGCACGATGAGGGTGGTGGTGACACCGGAGACGAGGGACGGCAGCGCCTGCGGCAGCAGGACCTTGCGGACGATCGTCGGGATGGATCCGCCCATGGACTGGACGGCCTCGACGAGCCCGTGATCGACCTCGCGGACCGCCGTCTCGACGAGCCGGGCGAAGAACGGGATGGCGCCGACGGCGAGCGGCACGATCATCGCGGTCGGGCCGATGAAGGTGCCGACGACCCAGGTGGTGAAGGGGATCAGGGCGATCAGCAGGATGATGAACGGCAGCGAGCGGCCGATGTTCACGATCACGCCGATGACCTTGTTCACCGGGGTGTTCTGCAGCAGTCCGCCCTTGTCGGTGAGGACGAGCAGGACGCCGAGCGGCAGTCCGACCAGGACGGTGACGGCCGCCGACCACAGCACCATGTAGAGGGTGTCGACGGTGCCCTGCGTCAGCAGCGGCTGCATTTCGGACCAGGTCACTTCGCCGCCTCCTTGGTGAGCGGTGCGGGGATGAGGGCGGGGGCGGGAGCGGCGTCCGCGTCTTCGACGAGCTCGGCCTGCAGGCCCTGCTCGCGCAGGAAGCCGATGGGCACGACGTTCTCCTCGAACCGGCCGGGCAGCTCGATGCGCATCCGGCCGATCTGCTTGCCGCCGACGGTGTCCATCGCCGCACCCAGGATCGAGATGTCGATGTTGTACGTGCGGGAGAGCTGCGAGATCACCGGCCGGACGGCGGCCTCGCCGTGGAAGGTGACGTCGACGACCGTGCGGTCGGGGCCGGAGGCGCTGCCGCCGACCGGGAACAGTTCGTGGGCGAGTTCGGAGCCGGGGGTGGCGAGCAGTTCGCCCACGGTGCCGGACTCGACGACGCGGCCCCTGCGCATCAGCGCGGCGGAGTCACAGACCGTCTTGACGACGTCCATCTCGTGCGTGATGAGCAGGACGGTGAGGCCGAGCTGCTGATTGAGGTCGCGCAGCAGCTGGAGGATGGAGCGGGTGGTCTCGGGGTCCAGCGCCGAGGTCGCCTCGTCGGAGAGCAGCACCTTGGGGTCACCGGCGAGCGCGCGGGCGATGCCGACGCGCTGCTTCTGGCCGCCGGAGAGCTGACCGGGGTACGCCTTGGCCTTCTCGGCGAGGCCGACCAGGTCGAGGAGTTCGAGGGCCTTGCGGGACCGTTCGCGGCCGGCGACGCCGAGGATCTCCAGCGGGAGTTCGACGTTGTCCTGGACGGTGCGGGAGGCCAGCAGGTTGAAGTGCTGGAAGACCATGCCGATGCGGCTGCGCGCCTCGCGCAGTTCCCTTCCGGCCCGGCGGCCCCGGCCCGCGAGGGCCGTGAGGTCCTGGCCGGCCACGGTCACGGTGCCCGAGGTGGGGCGCTCCAGCAGGTTGACGCAGCGGATCAGGGATGATTTTCCGGCGCCGCTCTGTCCGATGACGCCGTACACCTCGCCCTCGCGGACATGCAGGTCGACGCCGTCCAGAGCGGTGACCTCACGGTCGCGCGACTGGTAGACCTTCGTGAGGCCCGTAGTGGTGATCACAGGGGTTTCCGTCACTGTCGAGTGCGCGGCGCGGTGTCCGCCGGGCACGGGGCATTCGTCCGGTGAGACTGTTCGGACGTTCGATCGGACGTTTCGAGCGGGGTCCCGGCACGGCCCGGCGCGGTGGTTCACCGCGGGGCAGCGTGCTCGGACAGACTCGTCCTCGCTTTGGGGCGCGAGGCTCGGGCGGGGGCCCTCAGAAGGCGCGCATTCGACACATACAACGAGCACCGGGCGTCGTGATCGCCTCGGTCGCAAGGATGCGGCTGCTCGTCGTGGTCATGTCCCAAAGTAAAACAGACGTAACGTTCCGCCCGGACCGGCTGTCCGAATAGCGGACGAGCGTGGATGGTGTTCCGGGGCCGCCCCGCAGGCCTTCGAAATTTCCAGGCGCAACGCCGTGACCTGCATTGATGTGGGTTTCTGGCGCTCGGCGGCACCATCGATCGCCAGTCCGGACCGGTCCTGTTCTGTGGCCAAGGCCACGGTCCTCGTACGGCAGGGCGCCGGCGTGGAGCTTCCTGTTCAAGCGTGCGGCTCCGCGCCCCGCGGCCTGTCCGGCGCCCGGGTGCGGGGGCGCACTCGGCGGGCCGTCCGGCCCGTAATACCCTCGGCTCATGCTTGACGCCCTGACGATCGCGGCCGGCGTGGCCGCCCTCGCCCTCGCCGCCTGGTGCGGATTCGCCGCCTACCGGGACCAGCCGACCAAGGACTGGCACTTCATCGGGATGGCCGTGGTCTCGGTGCTCGCGCTGGCCCAGCTGGTGGTGGGGATCGTGCAGATGGCCCGCGGCGAGCGGCCGGAACAAGGCATGACCATCTTCATCGCGTATCTGATCGGGGCCTTCCTCGCCGTTCCGGCGGCGGGGTTCCTGTCACTGAGCGAGCGGACCCGGTGGGGTTCGGTGACGGTGGCGGCGGGCGCGGTCGTGCTGGCCGTTCTCGAAGTACGGCTCTACGACATCTGGGGAAACTGACCGTGACCGACACCGATCGCACCCCCGCGGCAGCCACCGGCGAGAAGCAGCCCTTCGACCTGGGAACCGGTCCGGGCCGGGTACTGGTCTGGTTCTACGGCGTGTTCACCGTGGCGGCGGCGTCCCGTTCGATCGTCCAGATGATCCTGGACTTCGGCAAGGCACCACTGGCCTATGTGCTGTCGGCCGTGGCCGCGCTCGTCTACGGCTTCATCACGTATTCGCTGGTGCGCGGCGGGGAGAAGGCGCGCAGGACGGCGCTGGTGTGCTGCGCCGCCGAGCTCGCCGGGGTACTGGTCGTGGGGACGTGGACGCTGGCCGACCCGTCCGCGTTCGCGGACGCCACCGTCTGGTCGGACTTCGGCACGGGCTACCTGTTCATCCCGGTGATCCTGCCGGTCACCGGGATGATCTGGCTGCGCCGCGCGAGGACCGCTTAGACACCGGTCGAGGTCGGGTGCCGGTCGGGGGTCAGGCGCTGGTCACGTACGCGGCGGCCGAGGCCTCCTTCTCCAGCAGGATCATCCGGACACCGTCCTGGCCGGTGGCGTTGCCCACGGGGGCGTAACCGGCCCGGCGGTAGAGCCGCAGATTGTTCTCGCTGAGGTGTCCGGTGTGCAGCCGGAAGCGGGTGGCCGACCGCTGGGCGGCGAGTCCGGACTCCGCCGCCCGCAGCAGTCGGGCGCCGAGGCCGTGCCCCTGGAGCCGGGGGTGGACGCAGAGCCGCCCGATCTCCCCGACACCGTCCTGATCCGCTGATCCCCGTACCGAACCGACGACTTCCTCACCGAGCCGTGCCACGAACACCAGGTTCGTGGCGATCTCGGCGCGCAATGAGTCGAGGGTCTGGACGAGCGGGTCGATCCGGTAGTTCCCGTACAGCTCCGCCTCGCTCTGAAAACAGAGGTACTGGAGTTTCAAGATCTGTTCGGCGTCCTGTGTGCCCGCCGCCGAGATGATCACGCTCATGCCCATCCGCGCATGCCTCCCGCTCATCTGATCCGCCGGTTGTCTACCGCTCCTTTCCCCGCAGTTCAGGAGCTACAACCTCCGCCGCCAGCATTCTGCGCAGACATCCCAGGCATCGGGAACGGATCGGACCCAAACTCCCCTGTGACATACCCAACTCCCCTGCGATTTCCCGGTAGGTGGGATCGTTCGGGGCGAGCAGCGCGCTCAGCAGGCGTGCGCAGCGGGCGGGGAGCCGGTCCACAGCCGCGCGCAGCACCCGGCGTTCGTCGGCGCCGGCGAACGCCCGCTCGGGGCAGCCGGCCGGATCGGGGACGGCCTCGTCACGGTAGGGCCGTTCGTGCCGGGCGGTGCGGCGGGCCCGGCGGGCCTCCCCCCGCACGGTGTCCCGCACCCAGCGGGCGGCGTCCGCCGGCGGCCCCTGCTCGGGCAGCCGCTCCAGCAGGCGCAGCCAGACGCTCTGTTCGAGATCGGCGGGGTCGATGGCCGCACCGGTGGCCGAGGCCGCCGCCTCGGCGCCCGCCTCCGCGCTGACCAGCGGATACAGGGTCCGGACGACGGCTGCGGGGGCCGGGATGGACGGCGCCGAGGGAAGATCGAGAAGCGTCATGCACCCACCCGACGCGCTTCTGCGCCGGCCGGTAGCCGAACCGGTCGAGCACCACCCGACCGGGGCACGCCCGGCCGGGTGCTGACGGGCCCGTGCCGCCGGCGGCCATCGGCCGGGGCGGGCCCGCTACTTGCCCGTGAAGTCCGCCGCCGCGAGCAGCGCCGTGTCCGGGTTGTCGGAGAAGATCCCGTCGATGCCCGTCGCGAAGTACGCGGCGAAGGCGCCGAACGCGTCCCCGTAGGCGTTGGGGTCGCTGCCGCGCCGGAAGCCGGCGGGCAGGAAGGTGTTCTCGTTGCGCATGGTGTAGGGGTGCAGGATCAGCCCCTGGGCGTGCGCGTCGCGTACCAGGGTGGTGGGTTCTCCGAGCCCGCCGGAGCCGTCCTTGGGAATGATCAGGTCCAGGGTGGGGCCGATGCCCTGGGCGAAGGACGCCATCCACTTCAGGCCGGCGGGCTTCACCAGGTCGTCGGTGGTGCGCGGGTCTCCGGTCGCCGTGAAGTCCCAGGGCTGGGTTCCGGCGCCCGAGAGGAGGACGACGCGCGGAGTGGCGACGAGCTTCGACAGCCGCTGGATGCTGCTGGGTTCGAAGGACTGGAGGATCAGCGGCGACTGGGCGCGGTGGCGGTCGTAGCGCCGCAGCAGCTTGACGAGCCGTTCCTCAAGGCCGAGGCCGAGGCCGCGGAAGTAGGTGGGGTGCTTGGTCTCGACGTACAGCCAGACGGGCTTCCCGCGCCTGCGGCCCTCGCGGTCGGCCCAGCGCAGGACCTCCTCGAAGGTGGGGATCTCCCAGCGGCCGTCGTACAGCGTGTTCTTCTGGCGGTTGCCCGGGATGCGCTCCTTGGCGCGCAGCGTCTTCAGTTCGGCGAGGGTGAAGTCCTCGGTGAACCAGCCGGTGAGCGGGATGCCGTCGATCGTCTTCGTGGTCCTGCGGCTCGCGAACTCGGGGTGGGCGGACACATCGGTGGTGGCGGTGATGTCGTTCTCGTGACGGCAGACGAGGTGGCCGTCCCTGGTCGGCACCAGGTCCTGCTCGATGATGTGCGCGCCCATGTCGAGGGCCAGCCGGTACGAGCCGAGGGTGTGCTCGGGGCGGTATCCGCTGGTGCCCCGGTGTCCGATGACGGTCGGCACCGGCAGGTCGAGGCGGTGCCCGAAGCCGCCGCCGTGGCCACCGGACCGATCCGAGGTGTTCCCGGCGGCCCGTGCCGTCCCCCCGGTCAGGCCGATGGCCGCGGTACCGAGTACGGCGGCTCCCGCGCCCATGACGGTCCGCCGTCCGGGAATGGCCTGTGCACGCTCTGTCATGAATACTCCTCGCATATGATGTCCGGCACCTGTGGAGCGAGGCCCGAGCGTAGGCAGCGCCGCGGTCCTGACGGCGGCATCCGGGCCAACATGGCGCAAACACACGTCAACACTGCGTATCCGCCGCGTGAACCCGATGTGCGATCAGCGAGCACCCGCGAGTATCGTCCTCACCTGCATGGACCGCTCAATCCGTCGCTCGGCCGGCCCGGCCACTACACCGGAGGAACCGTTGTCCCGACTCGCACTCATCAAGGCAGTGCTCGGACCGATCCTGCGCCTGATGTTCCGGCCGCGGATGGAAGGCATCGAGAACATTCCGGGATCCGGGCCGGTGATCCTGGCGGGAAACCACCTCACGTTCATCGACTCGATGATCATGCCGATCTGCTGCGACCGCCCGGTGTTCTTCATCGGCAAGGACGAGTACGTCACGGGCAAGGGACTCAAGGGCCGTCTGATGGCCTGGTTCTTCACGGGCGTCGGCATGATCCCGGTGGACCGGGACGGCGGCCGCGGCGGTGTCGCGGCGCTGATGACGGGCCGCCGGGTGCTGGAGGAGGGCAGGGCCTTCGCGATCTACCCGGAGGGAACCCGCTCCCCCGACGGCCGCCTCTACCGGGGCCGTACGGGCATCGCCCGGCTCACGCTGATGACGGGTGCGCCGGTCGTGCCGTTCGCGATGATCGGTACGGACAAGCTCCAGCCGGGCGGCTCCGGTGTCCCCCGGCCGGGCAAGGTCACGGTCCGCTTCGGTGAGCCGATGGAGTTCTCGCGTTACGAGGGCATGGACCGCGACCGCTATGTGCTGCGGGCGGTGACGGACTCAGTGATGGCCGAGGTGATGCGGCTGTCCGGCCAGGAGTACGTCGACATGTACGCGACGAAGGCCAAGGCTGCCTGAGCCGACGCGCGGCACCGCGTCACGGACCTACGGAAGGGCCCGTACCCCGGTTGGGGGTACGGGCCCTTGTGCGTATCCGTTCCACCCGTCCGGACCACGCGAGACGGACGGGACCTGCTAGGGCGTGTTTCGAAAGCAGCGCCGTCCGCCCGAAGGGCGGGCCCGGCGGTGTCCGGTGCGTGCGATCGCAAGGGGCGGAGGGTCGCCCCGATACTGGTTGTACCGGGGCGACCCC
>NZ_JBFAJY010000025.1:0-112086 GCF_040655445.1 Streptomyces sp. NPDC050423 | reverse complement strand
CGCGCGCCCCTGGTCCTGATCGGCCACGACGGCGCCAAGCACAAGAAGCACCCGGCGATGACGGGCCGCGCCCACCGTCTCGTGAACCACTGCGGCTTCCATGTCGCCGTCATCGACGCGCCCGGTCACGGCGACCGGCCGCGCACCGCGCACGACGAGCAGGAGCGGGCCGCGCTGTCCGAGGCGTGGGCGACGGGCGAGCCGGTGGGCCCGATCGTCGTGCGCTACAACGAGCATCTGGCGGAGCTCTCCCTGCCCGAGTGGCGGGCGACCCTGGACGCGCTCCAGGAGCTTCCGGAGATCGGGACCGGCGGACCGGTCGGCTACTTCGGCGTCAGGATGGGCACCGCGACCGGAGTGCCGCTCGTGGCGGCCGAGCCCAGGATCACGGCCGCGGCCTTCGGTCTGTACTGGTCCGAGGCCGTGGCCGAGAAGGCGAAGGAGATCACCGTTCCGGTCGAGTTCGCCATGCAGTGGGACGACGAGCACATCCCGCGCGAGGCCGGCCTCGCGCTGTTCGACGCCTTCGCCTCGACGGAGAAGACGTTGCACGCCAACGCGGGCAAGCAGGGGGAGATGCCCAGGTTCGAGGCCGACAGCGCCGTCCGGTTCCTCGCCCGGCACCTCGGCGGTGCGGCGACCTCACCGGCCTGAGGATGAGCGGCAACGGAGGAGGGGCCCCGCGGACTTTCCGCGGGACCCCTCCTCCGTGACGCCGAGCAGGACCGAGCAGGACCGAGCAGGACCTGGCAGGCCCCGGCAGGGCTACTTCTTGAAGCCGTAGTCCATGAGCTTCTTCGCGTCCGCGGTCCGGGTGGACTCGGACGTGGCCGTCAGGACCGTACCGATGACCGTCTTGCCCTTGCGGGTCGCGGCGAAGACCAGGCAGTACTTGGCGGCCGGGCCGGAGCCCGTCTTCACACCGATCGCGCCGCTGTAGGAGCCCAGCAGCTTGTTGGTGTTCGTCCACGACATGTAGCGGTAGCCGCCGCTCTTCGTCGTGACCTTCTGCTTCGTCGACTTGGTCTTGACGACGTTGCGGAAGGTGGTGTACTTCATCGCGCTGCTCGCGAGCTTCGTCAGATCGCGCGGGGTCGAGTAGTTGGACCCGTTCCCTATGCCGTCGAACGAGTCGAAGTGGGTGTTCTTCAGCCCGAGCGTCTTCGCGGTGCTGTTCATCTTGCCGATGAACGACTTCACCCGGGCCGCACGCGTGGAGCCGGAGCCGAACTTGTCGGCCAGGGCGTACGCGGCGTCGCAGCCGGACGGCAGCATCAGGCCGTACAGCAGCTGGCCGACCGTGACCTTGTCGCCCACGATGAGGCGGGCCGAGGACGCGCCCTTGGAGACGATGTAGTCGCTGTACGCCTTCTGGATCGTGACCTTGGAATTCAGGTTGAGGCCCTTCTGGGCCAGCACCACCCGGGCGGTCATGATCTTCGTGGTCGAGCCGGTCGAACGGCGGGTGTCCGCGGCCTTGGTGAAGAGGGTCTTCCCGGTGCCGTTGTTCATCACGAAGCCGCCCTTGGCGACGATCGTCGGCGGCTTCGGCGTGGCGGCCTGTGCCGTGGAGGCGAACGCGCCGCCCGCCATGACGGCACCTGCGGTGAGGGCCACCGTGGCGGATACGGATACGCGCCTTATGCCCTTAATGCCGATATTCAAGTTGAACGCTCCAAATGCCCCTGGAATGCGGCCACATGAGGGTGCCGCGCGATGATGAGACTTATGGGACCGATGAATGGTTGTGGTGTGCGAGAGGGTGATTTCTCGGGACATCCCGAAGCGCCGATTCCGCGGGCGCGCACGAGCCGTGGGCGTCCGCATACTGGAACGGTTCCGTCATGCGTACATGTTGTATCTATGCTGTGCGCATGCCAGCCTCCGCCCCAGCGCCGTCCCCCGTCCACCCGGCCGTGAAGCGGCCCCCGGCCGCCGAGCGCGTCTACACCCACATCAAGGAAGCGGTCCTGGACCGCCGGTACGAGGGCGGGACGCTCCTCACCGAGGGCGATCTCGCCAACGCCGTGGGGGTCTCCCGCACGCCCGTGCGCGAGGCGCTGCTCCGGCTGGAGGTGGAGGGGCTGATCAAGCTCTATCCGAAGAAGGGCGCCCTGGTGCTCGCCGTCTCCGCGCAGGAGATCGCGGACGTCGTGGAGACCCGGCTGCTCGTCGAGGAGTTCGCCGTGCGCCGGGCCGTGCCCGCGTCGGCGAAGCTGATCGCCCGGCTGGAGGAACTGCTGGAGGAGCAGCGGCAGATGTCGGAGGCGGGCGATCTGGCTGCCGTCTCGGTGAAGGACCGCTGCTTCCACGCCGAGATCGTCCGGCACGCCGGCAACGAGATCCTCTCCCGCCTCTACGACCAGCTGCGCGACCGCCAGCTGCGGATGGGCGTCGCCGTCATGGAGGCCCACCCCGGCAGGATCGCCGCCAACATCGCCGAGCACGGCGAGCTGCTGGACGCGATCAGGGCCGGTGACGCGGACGGCGCCGCGCACGTCGTGCGCCGTCATGTGAGCCGGGTCAAGGTGCTGGTCAGGGGTGAGGACCGGTGAGTTCCGCCGCCTCCCCCACCCTGTCCCTGCCCGGCGATCCGCCCGGCGGCCGGCGTGCCGCCCGGGTCTGGGGCATCGGGGTCGCCGTCTACTTCGTCGCCATCATCTTCCGGACCAGCCTGGGCGTCGCGGGGCTCGACGCCGCCGACCGGTTCCACGTCAACGCCTCGGCGCTCTCCACCTTCTCCATCCTCCAGCTGCTGGTCTACGCGGGCATGCAGATACCCGTCGGCCTGATGGTGGACCGGCTGGGCACCAAGAAGGTGCTCACCATCGGCGCCGTCCTGTTCACCCTCGGGCAGCTCGGCTTCGCGCTCTCCCCCTCGTACGGTGCCGCGCTGGCCTCCCGCGCCCTGCTGGGCTGTGGTGACGCGATGACGTTCATCAGCGTGCTGCGGCTGGGGGCGCGCTGGTTCCCGGCCCGGCGCGGCCCGATGATCGGGCAGGTCGCCGCGCTCTTCGGAATGGCGGGCAACCTCGTCTCTACGCTGGTGATCGCCCGCTCCCTGCACGGCCTCGGCTGGACCACCACCTTCGTCGGCAGCTCGCTGGCCGGGGTCGTGGTGCTGGTCCTGCTGCTGCTCTTCCTGAAGGACCACCCCGAGGGGCACGCGCCGCCGCCCGCCGAGCACACCGGCGGGGCGTACGTGCGCAAGCAGATCGCCGCCGCCTGGCGGGAACCCGGCACCCGGCTCGGGATGTGGGTGCACTTCACCACGCAGTTCCCGGCCATGGTGTTCCTGCTGCTGTGGGGGATGCCGTTCCTGGTCGAGGCGCAGGGGCTGAGCCGGGGGACCGCGGGGGAGCTGCTCACCCTGGTGGTGCTCTCCAACATGGCCGTCGGCCTCGTCTACGGGCAGATCATCGCCCGCCACCACGCGGCCCGTGTCCCGCTCGCGCTGGGCACGGTCGCGATGACGGCGCTGCTGTGGGCGTCGGTCATCCTGCACCCCGGGGACCGTGCGCCGATGTGGCTCCTGGTCACGCTGTGCGTGGTGCTCGGCGCCTGTGGACCCGCGTCGATGATCGGCTTCGACTTCGCCCGCCCGGCCAACCCGCCGGAGCGCCAGGGCACCGCGTCGGGGATCGTCAACATGGGCGGTTTCGTCGCCTCGATGACCACGCTGTTCGCCGTCGGCGTGCTGCTGGACGCGACCGGCGACAACTACCGCATCGCGTTCGCCTCGGTCTTCGTCCTGGAGGCGCTCGGGGTCGTGCAGATCCTGCGGCTGCGGGCCAGGGCCGCGCACCGGGAGCGCGAGCACCATGTGATCAGCCGGGTGGAGGCCGTGCACGTACCCGCGTAACCGTGGAAACGGCGGCGTATCCGTGGAAACGGCGGCGTATCCGTGGAAACGGCGGCGTATCCGTGGAAACGGCGGCGTATCCGTGGAAACGGCGGCGCGCCCGTCCCCCTCCGCGGTGCGTGGGGCGGGCGCGCCGGTTGCCGTGACTACGGGGTGACGGCGAAGTTCTGCAGGATGGCGGTGGCCAGCTCCTGGTCGCCCTCGGCCTTGATGCCGTCCGCGACCGCGCTCGCCCGCACCCGGCCGCAGGCCAGCCGTACGTACGTCTCCCAGTCCATCGCCAGCGTCACCGCGGGGCCCAGCGACGGCGCGCCGTCCACCGATCCGCGGCCCTCCGCGTCGACCCGGACGGTGCGCAGGAACTCCACCGGTCCGTGCACGTCCAGCACGACCGCCGAGTTGGGCGGTGCGCCCGCGTCCTTGGCGACCACCTTGGGCAGTGCGGCCAGCAGGGTGTCGCGGACGATCGCGGCACCGGGAGAGTCCAGGTTGCCGGGCTTGCCCAGCGTCGTACGCAGGTCCTGCTCGTGTACCCAGACGTCGAAGGCGCGCATCCGCAGCGCCAGTTCGAGGGTCTGCTCGGCGCCGAGCGGTGCGCGCGTCATGGTCTCCGGGTCACGCGTCTCGTTGCGCAGCTGACGGGCCCGGCGGATGATCGTGTACTCCAGCTCGGAGGTCATCTCCGGCGCGGTGTGGTGGCGCCGCACATCGACCTGCATCTCCATGTAGCGGGCGAAGTCGTTCTGCACATGGTAGAGATCGCGCGGCAGCGTGTGGATGGGGCGCGGGTCGCCGAGCTGCTCGCACTCCATGCCGATGATGTGCGACACGATGTCGCGCACCGACCAGTTGGGACATGGAGTACGGCCGTTCCACTCCCCCTCGGTGAGCGGGTTCACCAGCTCGGCTATCGACTCGATGGAATGGGTCCAGGCGTCGGCGTAGGTCTGGAGGCTGGGATGGACGGTCACGGGACCCCTCGTGCGGTTCTGCGGTGCATGGGCTGGAGAACTGGGCGCGGACGGCGGGCTGCGAGCTGCAATGAGGTTCGGTCGGTCCAAGCTACGCTGCGAGCAGGCACCCCGGCAGTGCTTTCGTGTGACGATCGTAGGCCCGTGTTGACGGCTCATATGCCAGGACGGTGGTAGTGTGCGCGCCTCTCTCATCCAGATCGCAGTAGAACTGGACGAATCCGTCATCGCGCGCAGGGAGCGAGCGGCTTCGCTGGTCGCCGCCCAGCGGGGTGCGGATCTGGTGGTCCTGCCCGAACTCTGGCCGGTCGGAGCCTTCGCCTACACGGAATTCGAGGACGAGGCCGAGCCGCTGTCGGGCCCCACCCACGAGGTGATGGCCAGGGCCGCCGCCGATGCCGGGGTCTGGCTGCACGCCGGCTCCTTCGTCGAGCGGGCCGGCGACGGCACGCTCTACAACACCACGCTCGTCTTCACTCCCGAGGGCGAGCGGGCCGCCGCGTACCGCAAGATCCACCGCTTCGGCTTCGACAAGGGCGAGGCGGTCATGATGGGCGCCGGCGAGGAGCTGGTCACGCTCACCCTGCCGCAGACCACGATCGGCCTCGCCACCTGCTACGACCTGCGCTTCCCCGAGATGTTCCGCGGGCTGGTCGACGCGGGCGCCGAGACCCTGGTCGTCGCGGCGGGCTGGCCCGAGCGCCGCCGCGCCCACTGGACGCTGCTCGCCCAGGCACGGGCCGTCGAGAACCAGGCGTACGTACTGGCCGTCGGATGCGCCGGAACCCACGCCGGAGTCCCGCAGGCCGGGCACAGCATCGTCGTCGACCCCTGGGGCGAGGTGCTCGCCGAGGCGGGCGCGGACGAAGAGGTGCTGAGCGTGGAGTTCGACCCGTCGCGGGTCGCCGCCACCCGCGAGCAGTTCCCGGCCCTCAAGGACCGCCGCCTGGGACTCGCGCCGCCGGCCGTTCGCCGCTAAGGGCTTGCAGGGAAGCAACACCTTGATTCCCTGCAAGCCCTTAGCCGGGAGCCCGTCCGTACGGAACCGGTGCCTGTTTCACGTGAAACAGGCACCGCTGCCGCTCAGTCCTCGTGCTCCTTCTCCGCGAGCACGATGACGCACACCGCCACCGCGATCAACAGGGCCGTGTCGGCGTCCTCCCGCACGATGTCGATCCCGTACGTGTCCCGGATGGTCAGCCAGCGGCGCGAGATCTGGGCCAGCAGCTCCCCGTCGTACTCCACCGCGAACTCGCGGTCCAGGATCTTGCCGCTGACGTCGAGCTCGGTGCCGTCCACCAGCGTCACCCGGTAGTGGTTGCGCAGCAGCGACAGACGCTTCCGCTTGACCTTGGCCAGCTGCTCGCCGTCCCGCTCGATCAGCATCGTGTCGCGCAGGCTGATCAGCTTCTGCTTGATCTCGGCGACGGTCCGGCCCTGGGCGTCCTTCAACTCGAAGGTGTCACGCACCCGCATGGCCTTGCCGTCGACGAGGAAGACCTTGCGGCCGTCCGCGTCCTCGATCCAGTAGTCGTCGCCGATGCCGAACAGTCGCTCACGTACGAGAAGTCTCATGGCTCACAGGTTCCCCGAGGTACCTGTGGAATGCGTGGACGCCACGGTGATGTTGACTGTTCACATGGCAACACGTGCGCGCGTCAGAGCCCCCGAACTGATCGGCAAGGGCGGCTGGCTCAATACAGGCGACCGGCAGTACACCCTCGCTGACCTGCGAGGACGTATTGTGATCTTGGATTTCTGGACGTTCTGCTGTGTGAACTGCCTGCATGTCCTCGATGAGCTGCGCGAGCTGGAGGAGAAGCACCGCGACACCGTGGTGATCATCGGCGTCCACTCGCCGAAGTTCGTCCACGAGGCGGAGCACCAGGCCGTGATCGACGCCGTCGAGCGGTACGAGGTGCACCACCCGGTCCTGGACGATCCCGAGCTCGCCACCTGGAAGCAGTACGCCGTACGCGCCTGGCCGACGCTCGTCGTCGTCGACCCCGAGGGCTATGTCGTCGCCCAGCACGCGGGCGAGGGCCACGCCCACGCCATCGAGAAGCTGGTCGAGGAGCTGGAGGCCGAGCACGCCGCGAAGGGCACCCTGCGCCGCGGCGACGGGCCGTACGTGGCGCCCGAGCCGGTCGCGACGCATCTGCGGTTCCCCGGGAAGGCGCTGCCGCTGGCCGACGGCGGCTTCCTGGTCTCCGACACCACCCGGCACCGGCTGGTCGAGCTGGACGCGGACGGGGAGACCGTCCGCCGCCACTTCGGCACCGGCGACCGCGGGTTCACCGACGGCGGGCCCGAGGAGGTCCGGTTCAGCGAGCCGCAGGGGCTGGCGGTGCTGCCCGACGGGCGGATCGCCGTCGCCGACACGGTGAACCACGCGATCCGCGCGCTCGACCTCACCACCGGTGCGACGACCACCCTCGCCGGCAGCGGCCGCCAGTGGTGGCAGGGGGCGCCGACCAGCGGCGCGGGCCACGAGGTCGACCTCTCCTCGCCGTGGGACGTCGCCTGGTTCGGCGGCAGGCTCTGGATCGCCATGGCGGGCGTGCACCAGCTGTGGACGTACGACCCCGCCGACGGCACCGTGCGGGTCGCGGCGGGCACCACGAACGAGGGCCTGGTCGACGGTCCGGGCGACGAGGCCTGGTTCGCCCAGCCGTCCGGGCTCGCCGCCACCGCCGACCGGCTCTGGGTCGCGGACTCGGAGACGTCCGCGCTGCGCTACGTCGACCTGGAGGGCGCCGTCCACACCGCTGTGGGCACCGGACTCTTCGACTTCGGCCACCGCGACGGGGCCGCCGGCCAGGCGCTGCTCCAGCACCCGCTGGGCGTCACCGCGCTGCCCGACGGGTCCGTCGCCGTCTGCGACACGTACAACCACGCCCTGCGCCGCTACGACCCGGCGAGCGGTGAGGTCACCACGCTCGCCACGGATCTGCGCGAGCCCAGCGACGCCGTGCTGGTGGACGGCGATCTCGTGGTCGTCGAGTCCGCCCGGCACCGGCTGACCCGGCTGCGGCTGCCCGAGGAAGCGGTACGCGTCGCCGATCAGGCGCACCGCACCCAGCGCGTCGCCACCGAGATCGCCCCGGGCACCCTCCGGCTCGACGTCGTCTTCCGGGCGCCCGCCGGCCAGAAGCTGGACACCCGGTACGGGCCCTCGACCCGGCTGCTGGTCTCCTCGACCCCGCCGGAGCTGCTGGCCGGGGGCGAGGGCGCGGGCACCGATCTGTTCCGCGACCTGGTCCTCGCGGACGGGGTGACCGAGGGCGTCCTGCACGTCTCGGCGATGGCCGCGTCCTGCGACGACGATCCCGCGAACGAGTACCCGGCCTGCCATGTCCACCAACAGGACTGGGGCGTCCCCGTCCGCGTCGTCGCGGAGGGGACGCCCCGGCTGCCGCTCGTGCTCGCGGGGATGGACGAGCAGAGCTGACAGCGGTCCGGAGGGGACGGGGACGAGCGGTTCAGAAGTCGTCGGCGCCGTTGCGCAGCTCGTACGTCCAGTAGCCGGTCTTGTACTTCGCCGGGTCGACGGCGATGCCCTCGGCGCCGGGTGCCCGCACGGTGGCCTGGCCGTCGCCGCCCTGGAGCCACACGGCGAACGCGGTCACGGGCTCGACGTCCTCGTCGGCGCCGCCGTCCGACAGCTTCACCAGCGCGTACGCCGGTGCGCCGGCGTCGAGCACGATGCGGGCCTCGGGCTTGCTCTTGGCGACCGACGGGATGTTCTGCTTGTGGCTCTCCAGGAACTGGATCTCCGGGAAGCCCTTCATCTCGCACTTGTGGCCCGAGGTGTTCTTCGCCGTCAGGACGATGTGCGTGTACGGCGGGCCGTCCTGGGTGGCGGCGCTGATCCTGACGTCCTTGGTGGTGCAGAGCGGGGTGCTCGCGGACCCGGTGGTGCCCTTCGCCGCACCGCCGCCGGTGCTGCCGCCCTTGGCGGTCACGGGGGTCTTGGCGGCGTCGGCCTTGGTGGCGGTGCCGTCCTCGGACTTGGCGGCGGACGCCGGCGCGGAATTGCTCGCCGTGCCCTCCGCCTTGGTGCCGGTGCCGCTGTTACTGCCGCCGCAGGCGGTGAGCGCCAGGGCGAGTACGGCGGTGGTCGTGGCGGCCAGGGCCGTGGTGCGGTAGCGGAAGGCAGACATGTGGTTTCCCCCGTGTGGACGGTAAGGCGAGGGACCGGCGCGTTGGTGAGTCGCGCCCGCCCGGTTGACAACCATGAGTCTTCCGGGTGCCGCTCACGTTCGGCTGCCGTGCGGCTAACGTTCCGCTGACGCCGGTCACCCGTCGTCGGTGAGCCGCCGTACCGCCTGTTCGTACCGCCGCACGTACTCCGTCCCCGACGTCACCCGCAGCAGCGCCTCCAGTGACTGCACCACGCCCTCGTCGTACCCGGCGCGCTCCGCCTCCGCGGCTGCCAGGTCCAGCAGCCGGATGCCCTCGTCCTCCGTGCCGAGCGCCAGGTGCGCCTCGCCGCTGACGGCCAGCAGGAGCACGCGACGGGCGGCCTCCTCCTGCTCGGGACCCAGATCGAATGCGGTACGGGCGGAGTCCAGGGCGTCCCGCGGGCGGCCGGCCGAGAGCTGCATCCGGGCGAGGTGCTGGAGGGCGAGCGTCTCGGTGTGCGCGTCGCCCTCCTGCCTGGCCAGCGCGAGGGCTTGCCCGCAGCCCTCCAGCGCCTCGTCCGGACCGCCCTGTTCGGCGTGGACGATCGCCAGGTTGATCAGGGCCGTCGCCTCGCCGAGCCGGTCCCCGGCCCGCCGCGCCAGACCGGGCGAGGGCTTCAGCATCGTCTCGGCCTCGGTGGTCCTGCCCTCTTCCGAGAGCACCCAGCCCAGCAGATTGCGCACCCGCGACTCGGCGTACGGGTCGCTCCGCGCGACCGCCGCGTCCAGCGCCAGTTGCAGCACCGGGGCCCAGCCGTCCCGGGCCCGCCACACCACATGGGGCCACTGGAGCAGGATGATCCGCCAGGTGCGGTCGTCGAGACCGGCGGCGTGGGCTGCCGCAGCCGCCAGGGACAGGTCCTCGCGCTCGGTGGCCAGCCAGCTCATCGCCTCGGCCCGGTCGGTGAAATCCCTCACTGCGGTCGGCCGCCGGTAGCCGTCCGGCAGGACGAAGCAGGGCTCGCCGCCCGGTTCGGCGGTGTCGGCGGCGGCGAGCGCGGTCGCGATGCAGTGGTCCAGGACGCCGAGGAGGGCGTCGGGCCGGGACGCGGGATCGAGGCCGCGGGCGTAGAGGCGCACCAGATCGTGCAGCACCCAGCGCCCGGGGCTCGTCTCGCCGACGAGGTGGGCGGCGGCGAGCCGTTCCAGCGCCGCCGCGGCGACGACCGGGTCGCTGCCCGCGAGCGCGGCGGCGGTGTACGGGTCGAAGTGGCTGCCGGGGTGGTGGCCGAGCCGGGCGAAGTGGTGGACGGCGTCCGGCGGCAGGTGCTGCACGGTCAGCCGCAGCGCGGCGGAGACCCCGGTGTCCTCCACGTCGAGATACGTCAGCCGGCTGCGCTCGTCGGCCAGTTCGTCGGCCGTCCCCGCGAGCGTCCGGTGCGGGCGGCCCGCCAGCCGGGCCGCCGTGACCCGCAGGGCGAGCGGCAGGCCGCCGCACAGCTCGGCCAGCCGGCGGGCCGCCACCGGTTCGGCGAGCACCCGCTCCTCACCGAGCACCCCGGCCAGCAGGGCGGTGCAGTCCGGCGGTTCGAGCACGTCCAGCGGTACCGGACGGGCGGCGTCCGAGGCGATGAGCCCGTCCAGCCGGTGCCTGCTGGTGACCAGCGTGACGCAGTCGGTGCCGCCCGGCAGCAGCGGCCTGACCTGGGCCGATTCGCGGGCGTTGTCGAGGACGACGAGCAGGCTGCGCCGGTCGGTCAGCGAGCGGAACAGCGCGGCGGCGCCCTGGGCCGACTCCGGGACCCGGCGGGACGCGACGCCGAGCGCGAGCAGGAACTCGCGCAGAACCTCCAGCGGCGTCGGCTCCCCCGTGTCGCCGAACCCGCGCAGATCGGCGAAGAGCCGGCCGTCCGGGAACGCGGCGGGGGAGCGGCGCGCCCAGTGCAGGGCCAGCGCGGTCTTGCCCACCCCGGCCGGTCCGGTGACCAGGCAGACGGGCGCCTCGCCGGCCGCCGCCCGGGAGAGCGCGGCCAGCTCGGCCGCCCGGCCCTGGAAGCCGCGGGGGGCCCGGGGCAGCAGATCGGCGGGGTGGGGGTCGCCGCTCCCGGTGCCGCCTGAGGTACCGGCCTCGGTGGCGCCTGAGGTACCGGCCCCGGTGGCGCCCGGCGCAACGACCACAGGGCCGTCCCCCGGCGCCGGCGCCGTGCCCGGTTCGGGTTCGGGGTCGGGGGCGCCACGCAGGATCTGCGCGTACGCGTCCGTCAGTTCGCGTCCGGGGTCGATGCCCAGCTCGTCGGCGAGCAGCCGCCGCGTGCTGTGGAACCAGTCCAGGGCCTCCGACTGGCGCCCCGACCGGTGCAGCGCCGTCATCAGGGCCGCCGCCAGCGACTCCCGCATCGGATGGGCCACGGCCTCGGCCCGCAACACCGCCGCCGCCCGGTGGTGTTCGCCCAGCACGGCGTAGGCGCGGGCCAGTTGCTCGACCGTCGTGAGCCGGGACTCCTCCAGTGCGTGCGCGGCCGCCTGGAGCGGTGCGCTGGGGTACGTACCGGTGAGCGCCGGCCCCTCCCACAGCGACAGGGCCTCCTTCAGCATCAGCACGCTGTCGGCGGGGCTGCGCTGCTCCCGGGCCAGCATCAGCAGTTCCTCGAACCGCTGGGAGTCCAGCAGGGTCTCCGGCACCCGCAGCACGTACGCGTCGCCGAGCGTCGCCAGCTCGACCCCGTACGCCTCCGCGTCCGCGCCCGTCAGCAGGGCGCGCAGCCGGGACACGTGGCCCTGGACGACCGTGCGGGCGTGCAGCGGAGGGGCGTCGTCCCACAGGCAGTCCGTCAGCCGGGCCACGGACACGGGGGTGTTGGCGCGCAGCAGCAGGGCGGCGAGCAGGCTGCGGCGTTTGGCGGGGCCGAGGGGCAGCGGCCCGGTCAGCGTGTCGACGCAGACGGTGCCGAGCAGCCGGAACTCCACGAGCGGCTCCCCTTCCGGGCATGACGCGCCCGGTGCCGGGTCACGGACAAGGTCCCAGAATATCGGGCTTTCCCAGCGGGTGGGGAGGGGGTGCGCCCGGTCCGGCGGGCGCACCCGGTCGGGTCACAGGCGGCGTTCGTCCTCGGAAACCACTGTGGTGGTGGGGGGAACGACCATGCGGCGGCGCCGCATGACGCTCGCGTAGACGAAGACGCCGATGACGCCGACGATCATCATGATCCAGCCGACCATGTCGACGTTGACGCTGTCCATCTCCCAGTCGGTCGCGAACGCGAGTACCGCCCCCGCACCGATGAGAATGATGCATCCTCCGAGTCCCATGAGTTCCGCCTCCTCGACGCCCCGGAAGCTCCGGGGCGTGTACGCAGCGGGTACCCGGCCCGGCAACGACCATGTGTGCGCGGGGCGGTCGGCGCCCGGGTCAGCCCGCGAGGAACGACGCCAGCGCGGTCGCCAGCAGATGCGGGTCGTCGGCGCCGCACAGCTCACGGGCGCTGTGCATCGACAGGATGGCCACGCCGATGTCGACGGTCTGGATGCCGTGCCGGGCGGCGGTGATCGGGCCGATCGTGGTGCCGCACGGCATCGAGTTGTTGGAGACGAACGTCTGCCACGGCACGCCCGCCTTCTCGCACGCCGACGCGAACACGGCCCGGCCGCTGCCGTCGGTCGCGTACCGCATGTTGACGTTGACCTTGAGGATCGGTCCGCCGTTGACGACCGGGTGGTGCGTCGGGTCGTGCCGCTCGCCGTAGTTGGGGTGGATCGCGTGGCCGGTGTCGGAGGAGAGGCAGACGGTGCCGGCGAAGGCGCGGGCGCGGTCCTCGTACGTACCGCCGCGGGCGAACACCGAGCGCTCCAGGACCGTGCCGAGCAGCGGTCCGTCCGCGCCGGTGTCGGACTGCGAGCCGTTCTCCTCGTGGTCGAATGCGGCCAGCACCGGGATGTACGGGATCTCCGCGTCGGGCTGTCCGGCGACGGCGGCGAGCGCCGCGACCGCCGCGTGCACCGAGAGCAGGTTGTCCATCCGGGGCCCGGCCACCAGCTCGCGGTCACGGCCCAGGTAGGACGGCGCCTCGACGGGGTGCGGCATCAGGTCCCAGCCGGTGATGTCCTCGGCGTCGACGCCCGCCTCCTCGGCGACGAACCGGATGAGGTCGCCCTCCGCCACGTCGCCGAGGCCCCAGATCGGCTGCATGTGCTTCTGGCGGTCGAGCTTGAGGCCGTCGGGGTTGGCCGTCCGGTCCAGGTGCACCGCCAGCTGCGGGACGCGCAGCAGCGGCCGGTCGATGTCGACCAGCCGGTGCGTGCCGTCGCGCAGCGAGATCCGCCCGGCGAGGCCGAGGTCCCGGTCGAGCCAGGTGTTGAGGAGCGTGCCGCCGTAGACCTCCACGGCGATCTGCCGCCAGCCGTAGGCGCCCGTGTCGGGCTTGGGCTTCACGCGCAGGTTCGGCGAGTCGGTGTGCGCCCCGGCGATCCGGAACGGGGTGTGCGCCTCGGCGCCCCCGGGCACGTACCAGGCCACGATCGCGCCGCCGCGCAGGACGTACTTGCCGCCGCTGGTCCCGTCCCAGGCCGCCGTCTCCTCGACCTGCCGGAAACCGGCCTTCTCCAGCCTCGACGCAGCGGCGGCCACGGCGTGGTAGGGGGAGGGGCCGGCCATCAGGAAGGCCATCAGATCGTCGGTGTGCCCGCGGTCGAAGCGGAGGGAAGAACTCATGTTCTTCACTGTAACCAGGCCCGTGCACGAGGATTCACCGTCATCCCCCGGTGCGACGCGGCTACCGTCCGGGCAGCGCCGCGGAGGGCCTGTCGCCGTCCTGCGCCTGCCGGGCGCGCTCGGCGAACATGGCGGCGAGGGCCTTGACCTGATCGTCGGAGAGGGCCGAGGTGCCCTGGGAGCCGGTGCTGACGCCGAGCACCGTCGTGCCGACCCGGACCTGCGTGAGGGTGGCGGGCCCGCCCATCGTGCCGGTCTTCGCACGGTTGGACACCCGCTCCTGGCCCGGCTCCCCGATCGGCACCGGCACCGCGTCCACGCCGACCCGGTCCCCGCCGTAGTACTCGGCGAGCGCGTCATAGGCGGCGCCGGCCGTCTTCTCGTCCTCGTACGCGAGCGTCCAGAAGTTCAGCGAGGCGGCGTCGGACTCTCGCACGTAGGCCGATGCGCCCCAGAAGGTGACCGGGTCGCAGGCCGTCCGGTGCTTCTTCTTCGACGTGGTCACGCAGGCCGGCGGAGGGAGCTCCGGGTTCCGTGCCTCGGCCTGCGGCTTCATCGCGGTCCGCCAGCCGGGCACCGCCTTCGCGTCCGGCAGGACCGAGGCGACCTCCGCCTTCCCGAGCGCCTTCGCGGCACTGTCCCCGCCGCCACCGCCGCACCCCGCGAGCAGCAGCGCCGCCGCGCCGCCCGCCATGCCCCGCACGTACCACCGCTTGCCCGGACGACTCATGCGCCGACCTCCCCCTCGGAACCGGGTCCCGATCATAGGAAGGGGCGGGGTACGGCCGCTACAGCTTGTCGATCGCCGTCAGATCGATATCGATGTCGTACGGCACCGAGAGCTTGAGCCGGTCGCGGTGGACGCCGGTGGAGGTGTAGGTCTTGCACATCGCGTCGTACTCGTACGTCCACACCGCGGGCCGGTCGTGCTCGCCGGTCATCTCGACCCGCCAGAAGTGCGGGATGCCCGCGGCCGCGTACTTGTGCGGCTTGGTGTCACGGTCGCGGTCCTCGGAGTCGGGCGAGACGACCTCGACGGCGAGCAGGATGTCGGCGGCCTGGTAGCGGGTCTGGCGAAGGCTCGTGATGGCTTCGGCCTTGACCAGGACAATGTCTGGTTCGGGGGCGGTCCTCTTGCTCAGGACGACCGCCATCTCTCGGCGGACACGCAGATCTTCTGGAACATGCACTCGCAGACCGTTGACCAGCAGGTCCATCACCAGCGTGTGAAATTCTCGCTGCGGACTCACGAAAACCAGGCTCCCGTCGATCAGCTCTGTGTGCGGCGGGAGGTCAAGCGTGAAGAATTCGTCCACGGTGTAGCCGTCCTCAGGCGGGACCGGCCACTTGGAATCGTCGCGGCGCAGCTGCGACGCTTCGGGCAGTGCCTCGGCAGTCATGGTTCCTCCCATGAACGGGATTCTCGGACCTGTACTCAGCGTACCCAGCCCATACGACAGCACCGCCACCCGAAAGCGTGTCCGGGTGGCGGTGCGTGTTGACGGTCCTGAGCGGTGAAACCTAGAACGCGGCCTCGTCCAGCTCCATCAGGGAGTTGTCGACGGACTCGGCCAGCGCGCGCTCGGCGCCGACACCGGGCAGGACGTTCGCGGCGAAGAACTTCGCGGCGGCGATCTTGCCCCGGTAGAAGGCGACGTCCTTCGCCGCGGCGGTCGGCAGCTTCTCGGCGGCCACGGTCGCGCCCTTGAGCAGCAGGTAGCCGACGACGACATCACCGGAGGCCAGCAGCAGGCGGGTGGTGTTCAGGCCCACCTTGTAGATGTTCTTCACGTCCTCGCCGGTCGCGGTGAGGTCGGTGATCATCGTGCCGACGATCGCCTCCAGGTCCACGGCGGCCTTGGCGAGCGAGTCCAGCGCGCCGGACAGCTCCTCGTTGCCCTGGGCGCCCGAGAGGAACTTCTTGATCTCCTCGGACAGCGTGTTGAGCGAGGCGCCCTGGTCGCGGACGATCTTCCGGAAGAAGAAGTCCTGGCCCTGGATCGCCGTCGTGCCCTCGTACAGCGTGTCGATCTTGGCGTCACGGATGTACTGCTCGATCGGGTACTCCTGGAGGTACCCGGAGCCGCCGAACGTCTGGAGCGACTGCGCCAGCTGCTCGTACGACTTCTCCGAGCCGTAGCCCTTCACGATCGGGAGCAGCAGGTCGTTGAGGCCGTGCAGCGCCTTCGCGTCCTCGCCCGCGGCCTCCTTCTCCTGGATCGCGTCCTGGACGGAGGCGGTGTACAGCACGAGGGAGCGCATGCCCTCGGCGTACGCCTTCTGCGTCATGAGCGAGCGGCGCACGTCGGGGTGGTGCGTGATGGTGACCTTGGGGGCCGTCTTGTCCATGAACTGCGACAGGTCGGTGCCCTGGACGCGCTCCTTGGCGTACTCCAGCGCGTTCAGGTAGCCCGTCGAGAGCGCCGCGATGGCCTTCGTGCCGACCATCATGCGGGCGAACTCGATGATGCGGAACATCTGGCGGATGCCGTCGTGCTTGTCACCGATCAGCCAGCCCTTGGCGGGGTGCTGGTCACCGAACGTCATCTCGCAGGTGTTGGACGCCTTGAGGCCCATCTTGTGCTCGACGTTCGTCGCGTACACGCCGTTGCGCTCGGCCAGCTCGCCGGTGGTCCAGTCGAAGTGGAACTTCGGGACCATGAAGAGCGAGAGGCCCTTGGTGCCCGGTCCCGCACCCTCGGGGCGGGCCAGTACGTAGTGAATGATGTTCTCGGACATGTCGTGCTCGCCCGAGGTGATGAAGCGCTTCACGCCCTCGATGTGCCAGGAGCCGTCCTCCTGCTCGACGGCCTTCGTGCGGCCCGCGCCGACGTCGGAACCGGCGTCCGGCTCGGTCAGCACCATCGTCGAGCCCCACTGCTTCTCGACGGCGATCTCGGCGATCTTCTTCTGCGCCTCGTTGCCCTCGTCGAAGAGGATACCGGCGAAGGCCGGGCCGGAGGAGTACATCCACACGGCCGGGTTGGCGCCGAGCAGCAGCTCCGCGTAACCCCAGATCAGGGAGCGCGGGGAGGTCGTGCCGCCGATCTCCTCGGGGAGGCCCAGGCGCCAGTACTCGGAGTCCATGAAGGCCTGGTAGGACTTCTTGAAGCTTTCCGGGACCGGTGCGGTGCTGGTCTCCGGGTCGAAGACCGGGGGGTTGCGGTCGGCGTCGGCGTAGGAATCGGCGAGCTCGTTCTCCGCGAGGCGGGCGACCTCGTCGAGGATGCTCTTCGCGGTCTCGACGTCCATCTCCGCGAACGGTCCGGTGCCGTACAGCTTGTCGCGCCCGAGGACCTCGAAGAGGTTGAACTCGATGTCGCGGAGATTCGACTTGTAGTGCCCCATGGGAAGGCTCCGTAATCAATAGCAGTGGCGCGCAGCGCCCCGTGGAGGGTGAGGATCGGGCGACGGGCTCGCGGATACCGGTCTGCCGGGCGGTCGGGGACCTGGCCGGGCCCAGACGTATCAGCTGACCTCTACGATGATGCTACCCGCCAGTAATAAGACGCAACCCCTCAAGGCAGAGATGTGTCCGATTACTCTTTGCCTCATGTACGGCTACGACCAGAATCAGGGCGCACAGCAGCCGATGGGTGGCGGCTACGGCGAGCAGCCGCTGTATCCCGAACCCTCGCCGCCCTCGCTGGGCGACGCGGTACGGGCCTTCACCACCGGTTCGCTGGCCGCCGAGGACTTCCAGCAGATCTTCGCGACGTCGAAGGTCTACTGCCCGCGCGGTGAGAATCCGGGCTTCCTCGCGCTGCACAACACCCAGCAGCCGGTCATCCCCATGTTCACCACGCTCAAGGAGCTGCGGCTCTACGCGGGCAAGGAGTCCAAGTACTTCGTGATCACCGGCGCCGAGGTGATCGATCTGCTGCCCACCGGCTACGGCTTCGTCCTGGACATGGAGGGCGAGCACCGCATGGTCTTCGACGCCAAGGCCGTGGAGCAGATGGTCGACTTCGCGATGCGCCGCATGTACGGCTGACCGCCGATCCCGACTCCCCGGAAGGGGCCCGTACTGCCGAGTGGTACGGGCCCTTTTCGCTGCTCCGGACGGTGCGGGAATGGAAGCCGCCTTGCTAGATGTTCACCATTCAACTAAATTATTCGCAGAACAGTCCCCGGAGGTGGCTCCCATGCCCGCAGTAACCGTCGAAAACCCGCTGACCCTGCCCAAGGTCGCCGCCTCGGCCGACGCCGTGGCCCGTCCCGTGCTCGCCGTGACCACGGCGCCCAGCGGGTTCGAGGGCGAGGGATTCCCCGTGCGCCGCGCGTTCGCGGGGATCAACTACAAGTACCTCGACCCGTTCATCATGATGGACCAGATGGGTGAGGTGGAGTACGCGGCAGGTGAGCCGAAGGGCACCCCCTGGCACCCGCACCGCGGCTTCGAGACCGTCACGTACCTGATCGACGGCACCTTCGTGCACCAGGACTCCAACGGGGGCGGCGGCACCATCCAGAACGGCGACACCCAGTGGATGACGGCCGGGTCCGGGCTGCTCCACATCGAGGCGCCGCCGGAGTCGCTCGTCATGTCGGGCGGCCTCTTCCACGGCCTCCAGCTCTGGGTGAACCTGCCCAAGGCCGACAAGATGATGGCCCCGCGCTACCAGGACATCCGCGGTGGCCAGGTCCAGCTGCTCGCCTCCCCGGACGGCGGCGCGCTGCTCCGGGTGATCGCGGGCGAGCTCGACGGCCACGAGGGCCCCGGTGCCACCCACACGCCCATAACGATGATCCACGCCACTGTGCGCCCCGGCGCCGAGGTGACGCTGCCGTGGCGCGAGGACTTCAACGGCCTCGCGTACGTCCTCGCGGGCCGCGGCACCGTGGGTGAGGACCGCCGGCCCGTCCACCTGGGCCAGACCGCCGTCTTCGGTGACGGCTCCTCGCTGACCGTCCGCGCGGACGAGCAGCAGGACGGCAACACCCCGGAACTGGAGGTCGTCCTCCTCGGGGGGCGTCCCATCCGGGAGCCGATGGCGCACTACGGGCCGTTCGTCATGAACAGCCAGGCCGAACTGAAGCAGGCCTTCGAGGACTTCCAGGCCGGCCGCCTCGGCACCGTGCCCGCCGTCCACGGGATGTGAGCCGCGCCGCCGCATGACGGTTCGTCACTCGTACGGCGGCGCGGGCGGGACACCGCCCCCGCGGCGTGATCGGGTGGGAGGGTGCAGAACCGGAAGCCCCTCCTGCCCATCGGTGCGCGGCGGCTGGCCGCCTGGTGCGGTGTCGTGCTGCTGGTCACCGGCGTCGCCGCGGTGGCCATCTGGCTGTGCGTCGCCCTCAAGACCGCCGTCACGCCCGTCCTGCTCGCGCTGCTCGGTACGGCGCTGCTCGGTCCGGTCCACCGCAGGCTGACCGCGCACGGGGTGAACCGTTCGGTGGCGGCCGGATTCACCTGCGTCCTCCTCGTCGCGGTGGTCGGCGGCGCCGGCTACATCGTCGTCACCGCGCTGATCGACACCGGCGGCCATATCGTCCAGTCGCTGAAGGACGCCGGTCAGTGGGTCGTCGACCACTTCGGGATCGCGGGCAACACGAACGTGGACGATCTGGCCGGCAACGCCAAGCAGCTCGTCGAGAAGTTCGGCGCGAGCGCCGCGGGCGGGCTGCTGACCGGCATCAGCCTGATCGGTTCGCTCGTCGCCACGAGCGTGCTCGCGCTCCTGCTGACCTTCTTCTTCCTGCGCGACTCCGACCGGGCCGCGCACCTCGCGCACTCCGTCGCCCCGCGCGGCGCGGGCGACCTGGTCGAGGCGATGGGCCGGCGGGCGTTCGAGGCCGTCGAGGGCTTCATGCGCGGTACGACGTTCATCGCGCTCATCGATGCCGTCTGCATCACGGTCGGGCTGCTGATCCTGCGCGTGCCCGGTGCGGTGGGGCTGGGCGCGCTGGTGCTGGTCGGCGCCTACATCCCGTATCTCGGGGCCTTCCTCTCCGGCGCCGTGGCGGTGCTGGTGGCGCTCGCGGACCGGGGTTTCGTGATCGCGCTCTGGGCGCTCGGGGTGGTGCTCGCCGTGCAGGTGCTGGAGGGCCACATCCTCCAGCCGGTGATCCAGAGCCGTACGGTCCAGATGCACCCCGCCACGATCATGATCGCGCTGACGGCGGGCGCGAGCGTGGCGGGCCTGCTGGGGATGCTGCTCGCGGTCCCGGTGTGCGCCGCGGCCTTCGGCATCCTCGGCGAACTGCGCAACGGACGTCTGCCCCCACCGGACGCGACAGCCGGCGCGGACCCCGCCCCGGACGCACCCACCGCACCGCCCGGCCCGCCGGACGCCCCACCCAGCCCGTCCGGCGTTTGAGGACGGAACCCTCGCACCGGGGGCCCCGGCGCACCACGTCCTGGGCGCGCCGGGCCTCCCGGCTACGGCTCGGGCTCGGGAACCGGCTCCGCCTCCACCAGCTCCACCGGCTCCACCGACTCGTACAGCTCGAACCAGATCGACTTGCCCTCACCCCGCGGATCCACCCCCCACGCGTCGGCGAGCAACTCCATCAGCACCAGCCCCCGCCCGCTGGACGCCATCTCGCCGGGCCGCCGTTTGTGCGGCAGTTCGTCGCTGCAGTCGGCCACCTCCACCCGCAGCAGCCGCTCCCCGTGCTCCCCGCTGGCCTGGGCGACCATCAGCGCGTCGCCGTCCGTGTGGACCAGCACGTTCGTGGCCATCTCGGAGATCATCAGCACCGCCGAGTCGACCTGCTCCGGGTCCGCCCAGTCGTGCAGCATCTCGCGCACCTGCTGCCGGGCCGCCGAGATCCGCTCCGGTTCGGCCTGGGCGATGGTCAGCGCCGTCCGCCGCGGCGCGGTCGACCGGTCCGCGGGGCCCTCGCGGCGCAGCAGCAGCACCGCGACGTCGTCCTCGCGGCGGTCCGAGAGGGCACCCGTCGTGTAGTGCGAGGCCGGCCCGTGCACGGCCTGCACCAGGGCGTCCGCGAGCTTCTCCAGATCGCCGGTGTGCTGCTCCAGGAGCGGCCGGAGCCGGACCCAGCCGGTGGCCAGGTCGTGCCCGCCGGTCTCGATCAGCCCGTCCGTGCAGAGCATGATCGTCTCGCCGGCCTCCAGGGTGAACCGGGTCGTCGGGTAGTCCGTGTCCGCCTCGATGCCCAGCGGCAGCCCGCCCGCGGTCTGCCGGATGACCGCAGTCCCGTCCGCCGTCATCACCACGGGGTCGGGGTGCCCCGCCCGCGCGATGTCGAGGGTGCCGGTGTCCGGATCCGCCTCCGCGTACAGGCACGTCGCGAAGCGCGGCCCGGTGTGCTCCCCGTCCTCGTAGGCGTCGGTGAGCCCGGAGAGGAAGCGCGAGGCCCGCGCGAGCACCGCGTCCGGACGGTGCCCCTCGGAGGCGTACGCGCGCAGGGCGATCCGCAACTGACCCATCAGCCCCGCGGCCCGCACGTCGTGGCCCTGGACGTCACCGATGACGAGGGCGACACGGCCGTTGGGGAGCGGAATCATGTCGTACCAGTCACCGCCGACCTGGAGCCCGCCCCCGGTCGGCACGTAGCGGGCGGCCACCGTCATCCCCGGGATGCTGGGCACCAGGGACGGCATCATCGTGCGCTGGAGCACCTGCGAGAGCTCCCGCTCGGTCTCGGCGATCCCGGCGCGGGCCAGCGCCTGCGCGAGCATCCGGGCCACCGTCGTCAGCACGGACCGCTCGTCCGGCGAGAACGACACCGGATGCCGGAAGCCGGCCATCCAGGCGCCCATCGTGCGCCCCGCCACGATCAGCGGCAGGAAGGCCCAGGAGCGGCGCCCGAACCGCCGGGCCAGCGGCCAGGTGGCCGGGTAGCGGCGGTAGTACTCCTCGGGGCTGGGCAGATAGATCGCCCGCCCCGTCCGTACGACCTCCGCGGCCGGATAGTCGGTCTCCAGCGGCATGTCGTTGAACGGTCCCTCGTCGCCCGTGGTGTGACCGTGTTGCCCGACGATCGTCAGCCGTTCGCCCTCGACCCCGAAGACCGCGAGTCCGTCCGGCGAGAATCCGGGCATGGAGAGCGAGTAGGCGACCCGCAGCACCTCCGCCGTCGACCGGGCCTCGGCCAGCGCCCGCCCCGCGTCCAGCAGGAACGCCTCCCGGGACCGGCGCCAGTCGCCGGTGATCCTGTTCTGTGCCCCGACGGCGCCCGGCGGCGGATCGGCGACCTCCTGGAGGGTGCCGACCAGCACGTAGTCCAGGGAGCCGTCCATCACGTCCACGTCGCCGCCCTCCACGGGCCGGAGCGGCCTGGAACGGGTGCGCACGGTACGCAGTACGCGCCCGTGCTCGTCCACGATCCGCAGCCGGGCCTCGGCGAGCGTGCCCTCGGCGACGGCCAGGTTGACCACCCCGTGGATCTCGTTCCAGTCGACGGGATGGAAGCGGGAGCGCACCTCCGACTCGCGGAAGACGCCCTCCTCGGAGGGCAGCTCCAGCAGCCGGGCCGCCTCCGCGTCGAGCGTGACCGTCCCGGCTCTGTTGTCCCAGCGCCAAAGACCGGTCGCGGTCGCGGCCAGGACATCCTCGGTGCGCATTGCCCCACTTTAGGAAGATGTGCGTCCCGAACGCCACCGAGGGTCGCGCCGCCCTGGCCTTCAGGTGGTCCTGTCGCGGGCCATGGCAATGAAACGGTCCGGTCGCGGGCGGTAGCCTGGGGTGGCTGTATCCGCCCCCAACCGCGAAGACTGGATGAACGACGATGCATCGGTACAGGTCCCACACCTGCGGCGAGCTCCGCGCCTCTGACGTCGGCACCGACGTCCGGCTGAGCGGCTGGCTGCACAATCGCCGAGACCTGGGTGGCATCCTCTTCATCGATCTGCGCGACCACTACGGTCTGGTGCAGCTCGTCGCCCGCCCCGGCACCCCCGGCAACGACGCCCTGGCGAAGCTCACCAAGGAGACCGTCGTACGGATCGACGGCAAGGTCTCCGCCCGCGGCGCGGACAACGTCAACCCGGAGCTGCCGACCGGCGAGATCGAGATCGAGGTCACCGAGGTCGAGGTGCTGGGCGAGGCCGCCCCGCTCCCCTTCACGATCAACGCCGAGGACGGGGTCAACGAGGAGCGGCGCCTGGAGTACCGCTTCCTCGACCTGCGCCGCGAGCGCATGCACCGCAACATCATGCTGCGCTCGTCCGTCATCGCCGCGATCCGCGCCAAGATGGTGGCCCTCGGCTTCAACGAGATGGCGACACCGATCCTCACCGCGACCTCTCCCGAGGGCGCCCGTGACTTCGTCGTCCCGTCCCGGCTGAACCCCGGCAAGTTCTACGCGCTGCCGCAGGCCCCGCAGCAGTTCAAGCAGCTGCTGATGATCTCCGGCTTCGACCGCTACTTCCAGATCGCGCCGTGCTTCCGCGACGAGGACGCCCGTGCCGACCGCTCGCCCGGCGAGTTCTACCAGCTCGACGTCGAGATGTCCTTCGTCGAGCAGGAGGACGTCTTCCGCCCGATCGAGAAGCTGATGACCGAGCTCTTCGAGGAGTTCGGCAACGGCCGCCACGTCACCTCGCCCTTCCCGCGCATCCCGTTCCGCGAGTCGATGCTGAAGTACGGCAACGACAAGCCGGACCTGCGCGCCAAGCTGGAGCTCGTCGACATCTCCGACGTCTTCGCGGACTCGGAGTTCAAGGCCTTCGCCGGCAAGCACGTCCGCGCCCTCCCGGTGCCGGACACCGCGGGCCAGTCCCGGAAGTTCTTCGACGGCCTCGGCGACTACGCCGTCGAGCACGGCGCCAAGGGCCTCGCCTGGGTCCGGGTCGGCGAGGACGGCAAGCTGGCGGGTCCGATCGCCAAGTTCCTCACCGAGACGGACGTCAAGACCCTCACCGAGCGGCTCTCCCTGGTCCCCGGCCACGCCGTGTTCTTCGGCGCCGGCGAGTTCGACGAGGTCTCCAAGATCATGTCGGTCGTCCGCGTCGAGGCGGCCAGGCGTGCCGGTCACTTCGAGGACGGCGTGTTCCGGTTCTGCTGGATCGTCGACTTCCCGATGTACGAGAAGGACGAGGACACCGGGAAGATCGACTTCTCGCACAACCCCTTCTCGATGCCCCAGGGCGGCCTGAAGGACCTTGAGGAGAAGGACCCGCTCGACATCCTCGCCTGGCAGTACGACATCGTCTGCAACGGCATCGAGCTGTCCTCCGGCGCCATCCGCAACCACGAGCCCGAGCTGATGCTCAAGGCCTTCGAGATCGCCGGTTACGACCGCGAGACCGTCGAGCACGAGTTCGCGGGCATGCTCCGCGCCTTCCGCCTCGGCGCCCCCCCGCACGGTGGCATCGCCCCGGGTGTCGACCGCATCGTGATGCTGCTGGCCGACGAGCCCAACATCCGCGAGACGATCGCCTTCCCGCTGAACGGCAACGCCCAGGACCTGATGATGGGCGCGCCCACGGTGCTGGACGAGACCCGGCTGCGCGAGCTGAACATCCAGCTCCGCAAGCCGGCCGCGCCCGCGAAGGAGAAGGCCGAGGCCACGGACTCGGTCGCGAGGGACACCGGCGCGAAGTAAACGTCAGCGGTTCCGCTTCGGTTCCACGTGAAACAGCCCCCGGCCGCCCGGCCGGGGGCTGTTCCGCGTCCCGGCCGCCCCCGGCTGTCCCGCACCAGCCCGCACCGGAGACGCACCGGCTGCACCGGAACGGGGACGTGATCGCACAGACCTGCCCCGGCCGCACCGCCGACGCATGAGGGGTTCCGGGCATACAAATACACAAATCACCTGAACGGTTACAGCCGGATGGCCCCGGTGCCGGATTGGCGAATCCCGGCTGCGGCAAAGACTGCCTGGGCCGACATCGGCACAGCGGACCCCAGGCCGTGTCCGCAGAGCCCCCGCGGCTTCGCCACCGACTGCTCAGGAGCCCCTCCGTGTCCGTGCCCCGTTCGAGCGTTCCTCTGCGGCTCCCGTACGTCGTCTGCGCCGTCCTCGTCCTGCTGCTGGCCGGGTGCGGAACGGGTGGCATCACCGGTACGGGTGAGGGCGGCGCCCTCACGAGGACCGCGGGCGCCCCCGGCGTTCCCGGCCCGCCGGGGGCCGGCGGGGCGCCGGCACCGTCGTCGGGCGGACCGGCGTCGGCCGGGCCCGCCGCCGCACCGCCCGCACCGTCACCCGCCCCGCCGCAGGAGATCCCGGGGCTCGGCCCGCGGACCAGGGCGGCGATCCCGGCCGGTGCCCGTCAGGCGTTCGTCGTCACCGGCGAGTCCCCGGACTCCAACCGCTCCACCGCCGCGCTCTACACCCGGGACGGCCCCGCAGCGGACTGGCGGGCGGCCACGGCGCCCTGGCCCGCCCACAACGCCCTGAACGGCTGGACCGCCGACCACTGGGAGGGCGATCTCCGCTCACCCGTCGGCGTCTACACGCTGACCGCGGCGGGCGGCCGGCTCGATCCCCCGGCCACGGCGTTCCCGTACGACCTGAGCCCGGACTTCAAGGTGGCGGGCGAGGGCTTCCACGGGGAGCCGCTGGAGGGTTCCTTCGACTACGTCATCGCCATCGACTACAACCGCGTCCCCGGCACCTCCCCCCTGGACCACACCCGTCCGCTCGGCACGGAGCGCGGCGGCGGCATCTGGATCCACGTCGACCACGGCGGCCCCACCCAGGGCTGCGTATCGATCGCCGAGGACCGGATGAAGGAGCTCCTGGGCCTGCTCGACCCCGCCAAGGACCCCGTCGTCGTGATGGGGGACGCCGCGTCCTTGAGCGGCTGAGACCACGCGCCCGGCAAGTACCTCTGGCCTGAGGGCCGCGAGACCGGTTCCGAGAAGGCAGGCGTGAGCGTGGTCGACGACAGGGTGCTGACCCAGGAGATCTTCGAGGACCTGGCCCGTCATGCCATACGCACGGAAGAAGCGCCGCGTCTGGAGTCCGTGAACGGGAAACTGGGGGTCAAGGCCTTGCCGGACGGGGATCACGGGCGGATCGTCGCCTGGCTCACTCGTCAGTGCTTCCAGGCTGATCCCAGCCGCTGGCTCTACGCCCAGCAGGGTCTGCGGATCGGGACGTACTGCCGGGGGAACGCCCGGTCCGACGGGGCGCTCGCTCGTAGCGGGGCCTTCGTCGGCCAAGGCGAATGGGCGGATCCCGCCGCCGTCCTCATGCTCGTCGAGGTCACCTCGTACGACGACGACACCGACCTCCGGGACCGGGTCGAAAAGCCGCGTGCCTACGCGGAGACCGGCATTCCGGTGTACCTGCTCATCGACCGCGACGGCTACGAGGTCAAGGTGCACTCCCAGCCGGACGGTGTGCGGTACGAGACGGTGGTGACGGTCCCGTTCGGCAAGACGGTCCGGCTGCCCGAGCCGGTGGGCATCGAGCTGGACACCGAACCGCTCAAGAACTGGGTGCGCTGACCGGGAGTCCGGACACGCGGGAGGGCCGGGACCCGTGGTGCGGTCCCGGCCCTCCCGCGTGTACGTCCGTTACTCGGGCTTCTCCTCCAGGCGCGGGAACAGCACCGCGCCCTTCGTCACCGTCGCGCCCGCCGGCAGCCGGCCCCAGGTGGGGGCGTCCTGCACGCGCTGGCCGGAGAGCGCGCCGAGGGACTCCTCGGCGCCCAGGCACTCCCACAGCTTCTGCGAGGTGTCCGGCATGACGGGGTTCAGCAGGACGGCGACACCGCGCAGCGCCTCGGCGGCCGTGTACAGGATCGTCGCGAGGCGGGCCCGGCCCTCCGGCGACTCGTCCTTGGCGACCTTCCACGGCTCCTGCTCCGTGATGTAGCCGTTGACCTGCTTCACGAAGTCGAAGATCGCCAGGATGCCGCCCTGGAAGTCCAGCTCCTCGCCGATCTTCAGGTCGGCCACGGCGACGGCCTTCGACAGCCCGTCGCGCACCGCCTGCTCGGCCTCGCCCGAGGCCGTGGCCTCGGGGAGCGCACCGCCGTAGTACTTGCCGACCATGGCCGCGAGGCGCGAGGCCAGGTTGCCGTAGTCGTTGGCGAGCTCGGAGGTGTAGCGGGCGGTGAAGTCCTCCCAGGAGAACGAGCCGTCGCTGCCGAAGGCGATGGCCCGCAGGAAGTACCAGCGGTACGCGTCCACCCCGAAGTGCGAGGTCAGGTCCTGCGGCTTGATGCCCGTCAGGTTCGACTTCGACATCTTCTCGCCGCCGACCATCAGCCAGCCGTTGGCGACGACCTTGCCCGGCAGCGGCAGACCCTGCGCCATCAGCATCGCGGGCCAGATCACCGCGTGGAAGCGCAGGATGTCCTTGCCGACCAGGTGCACGTTCGCCGGGAACGTACCGTCGAACTTCTCCTGGTTGGCGCCGTAGCCGACCGCCGTCGCGTAGTTGAGCAGCGCGTCGACCCACACGTAGATGACGTGCTTGTCGTCCCACGGGACCGGGACGCCCCAGTCGAAGGTCGAGCGCGAGATCGACAGGTCCTGGAGACCCTGCTTCACGAAGTTCACGACCTCGTTGCGGGCCGACTCCGGCTGGATGAAGCCGGGGTTGGCCGCGTAGAACTCCAACAGTTTCGGGCCGTACGCGCTCAGCTTGAAGAAGTAGTTCTCCTCCTTGAGGATCTCCACCGGCTTCTTGTGGATCGGGCACAGCTTCGTGCCGTCCTCCGCCTCGATGAGGTCGCCGGGGAGCTTGTACTCCTCACAGCCCACGCAGTACGGGCCCTCGTACCCGCCCTTGTAGATCTCGTCCTTGTCGTACAGGTCCTGCACGAACTCCTGCACGCGGTCGGTGTGCCGCTTCTCCGTCGTACGGATGAAGTCGTCGTTCGCGATGCCGAGGTGCTCCCAGAGGGGCTTCCAGGACTCCTCGACGAGCTTGTCGCACCACGCCTGGGGTGTGACGTTGTTCGCCTCGGCCGTGCGCATGATCTTCTGACCGTGCTCGTCCGTGCCGGTGAGGTACCACACCTTCTCGCCGCGCTGGCGGTGCCAGCGGGTGAGCACGTCGCCTGCGACGGTCGTGTAGGCGTGGCCCAGGTGAGGAGCGTCGTTGACGTAGTAAATGGGGGTCGAGACGTAGAAACTCCGCACGTCCTCGCCCCCCTGCTTCTCTGATCCAGTGGCCGCCATGGTCGAAATCCTAACGGTCCGTGGGAGATCCACTCGCACCGAATAAACGCGGGGGCGGATGCGGAGAGCTTTGCGAAACATCGCTTCCCGTAGCAAAGACGCATCCTGGGATGGAGTGGACACGCATGCACGAGGCAGAGGACATCACGATGCGGGTACTGGTCGCCGAGGACGAGGAGATCCTGGCGGAGCTGGTCGCCACCGGGCTGCGGCGGGCGGGGTTCGCCGTCGACACGGTGTACAGCGGTGATGCCGCCCAGGCCTACCTGGGACTGCACGACTACGACGTCGTCGTCCTGGACCGCGACCTGCCCCGGGTGCACGGCGACGACGTGGCCCGCGCACTCGTGGCCTCCGGCTCCCGGACCAGGATCCTGATGCTCACCGCCGCCGGGTCCATGGAGGACCGGGTCTCCGGGCTAGACCTGGGCGCCGACGACTATCTCGGCAAGCCCTTCGAGTTCCCCGAGCTGGTCTCCCGGGTACGCGCGCTGCGCCGGCGCAGCGCCCGCCCCGTGCCGCCGCAGCTGGAGCGGTACGGAATCCGGCTCGACACCGTTCGGCGCAGCGCGTCCCGGGACGGGCAGGAGCTGGACCTCTCGCCGAAGGAGTTCACCGTGCTCCAACTGCTGCTGGAGGCCGACGGCGGGACGGTCAGCGCGGAGGAGCTGCTTGAGCGGGCCTGGGACGCCAACGCCGACCCCTTCACCGGGGCCGTCCGCGTCTGCATGAGCAAGCTGCGCGGCAAACTCGGCGAACCGGCGGTGATCCGCACCGTGCAGGGCGTCGGGTACGCCCTGTGAAGCATCCGGCCCGGGTGCCGCACTCCACGATCAGGACCCGGATCGCGCTCGTGTACGGCGGGGTGTTCCTGGTGCTCGGCACGGCCCTGCTCGTCACCGTCAACCTGGCCTCCCGCGCCGGTACGGACTCGCAGGCCCGCTCCATCGCCCGCAGGGCCGCGGTCGTCCAGCCCGGCTACGCGGTGAACGGCCCCCTCGTCACCCGCCGGAGCCTCGGTCCGCCGACCGTCTACGACCTCACCGACCACGTGAGCGACGCGGCCGGTCATCAGCTGCTCATCTGGTCCGCCGCCTCCCTGCTCGTGATGACGGCCTGCGCGGTGGGCGTCGGATGGTGGACCGCGGGGCGGGTCCTGCGGCCCGTCCACGCCATGACCGCCAAGGCGCGCCGGCTCTCCGAGCACACGCTGCACGAGCGGATCGCCTCCAGCGGCCCCGACGACGAGCTCAAGGAGCTCGGTGACACCCTCGACGCGCTGCTCGCCCGGCTGGAGCGGGCCTTCGACAGCCAGCGGCGGTTCATCGCCAACGCCTCGCACGAGCTGCGGACCCCGCTGGCCACCCAGCGGGCGGCGATCCAGGTCGGTCTGGACGACCCGACGCCGGACGACCTCGTACGGACCCGGCAGACGCTCCTGGACAACAACCGGCGCAGCGAGCGGCTCATCGAAGGCCTGCTGGTGCTGGCGCGCAGCGAGCGCGGGCTCGCGAAGGGCGAGCGGGAGGACGTGGACCTGGCCCGGGTGGTGGCGGAGGAGTCGGGCCGGCACCCGGGGGTGACGGCCGAGTCCGTTCCCTGCGCGGTGCTGGGGAACCGGATGCTGCTGGCCCAGCTGGTGGCCAATCTGCTGGCCAACGCGGTGACGTACAACGTGCCCGGCGGGACGGTGGAGGTGTCGCTGACCACCGGGGGCGGGGGCGGGGTGCTCCGGGTGTGCAACACCGGTCCCGTGGTGGACGGGGCGGACATTCCCGGGCTGTTCGAGCCGTTCCGCAGGGGCGAGGGCAAGGACCGGATGGGGCCCGGCTCCGGACTCGGTCTTTCGATCGTACGTTCTATCGCGGTGGCGCACGGCGGTACGGTCACGGCGGTGCCGGGCCCGGAGGGCGGGCTCGCCGTGACCGTACGCCTGCCGGTCGATCAGGCGCCGGCGGCGACCCAGGCGGGCAGCGCGGCGAGCACCTCGCGGTAGAACGCGGCGTCCGCGACCTCGCGCGGGGCGGGGCCCGCGTGGAAGAAGCCGGCGTTCGGGGCGTCCAGCTTCCGCAGGAAGTCGAAGCCCTTCGCGTCCTCGTCGCCGAACGCGACGAACTGGAAGAACAGCGGCAGCCGTGCCGCGTCCGTCAGGGCCTGGCGGGCGGCCTGCTTGACGTCCGGCGGGCCGTCCGTCTGGAAGATCACCAGCGCCGGGCCGGTGGCCTCGGACTTCTCGTAGTGCGCGACGACCTCCTCGACGGCGCGGTGGTAGTTCGTCCGGCCGAGCCGGCCGAGGCCCGCGTTCAGCTCGTCGATCCGGCCCTCGTGGCCGGACAGCTCGACCGTGCCGGTGCCGTCGATGTCCGTCGAGAAGAAGACGACCTGGACGGTGGCGCTCTCGTCCAGGTGAGCGGCGAGGGCGAGGGTGCGGTCGCCCAGGTGCTGGGCACTGCCGTCCTTGTAGAACGGCCGCATGGAGCCGGAACGGTCCAGGACCAGGTAGACGGTGGCACGCAGGCCGGTCAGCCCGTGCGCCTTCAGCCCGGCCTGGGCGGCCTTGTACGGGGCGACGAGCCCCGGCGCGCGGGACTTGACCCGGGCGAGGGAGAGCGCGGGCTTGCCGTCGGCGGGGGGCGCGGGGGCCGCGGCGGCCGGCTGGGGCTCCGCTTCGAGTTCCGGTTCCGGTTCCGGTTCTGCCTCTGCTTCTGCTTCTGCGGACGGTTCCGTTTCCGGTTCGGGGTCCGGGTCCATGTCGATGGTGATCGGCTCGGGCGCGGCCTCGGCGGCAACCGGCTCGGCGGCTGAGGCGGCTGCGGGGACCGGGGCTTCGGCCGGAGCCTCAACGGGCTCCGGGGCCACGGCATCCGCCGTTACCTCGACCGACTCCGGCTCCGACTCCGGTTCCGGCTTCGACTCGGGCTCTGCCTCCGCGGCCTTCGTCCTGGGCCCGGAGCCCTGCGACGGAACCGTGGGAGCGGCCTTGGGTGCGGGGACGGCGGCCTTGTCGAAGGCGGCTGCCACCAGATCCGTTGCCAGATCGCCGTCGTCCTTGACGGACTTGGACGGGGACTTGGCGGACCGGGACGAGAGGGAGGAGGCCGGGGCCGGTACCGATGCCTTGGCGGCGGCGGCGGGTTCGGGCTCCGACTCGGTCTGCACAACCGCTTCGTCCACCGTCACCGACTCCGACTCAGTGGACCGGGTGCGCTCGCCCTGGGGCGGGACCGTGGCCGTCGTCCGGCCGTCCTGCTCCGTGACGTCACGGCCGAACACCTTGCGCAGCAAGCTCCGAATGCCCATGGGCGAGGCCTTTCACGTGAGTTGGGTGCGATGAATGTCCGTACTGCGGGAATTGATCCCTGGCCAGGGCGGATACGTAAGGTTAGCGGCCGGATCAGGCCGTTCGGTGGCGCGGCCCGCCTGAGGGACAACTGAGCCGAAACCGATCCCGGACCGAGTCCTGTAACCGCGCTGTGGTGTTCTGATGTACGTCATTCACATGTATTTCTGTAGTGCCGAGTTGCCTGGTTGACGCGTTGACGCGAGCAGCCGGGTTCCGCGCGTATCGGGCGCACTAGAGTCGGAAGCATGGTTTCCGGTGAGGCACCGCAGGCGGCGGGCAGCGTTCGGGTCGACGTCTGGATCTGGTCGGTCCGGCTGACGAAGACGCGTGCGCAGGCTGCCGCCGCCTGTCGCGCGGGTCATGTGAAGGTGGCCGGCGAGCGCGCCAAGCCGGCCCAGGCGTTGCACGTCGGCGACGAGGTACGGCTGCGCCACGCGGGCCGGGACCGGGTCGTGGTCGTGTCGAAGATCGTGAGGAAGCGGGTCGGGCCTCCGGTGGCGGCGGAGTGCTTCGTCGACAACAGCCCGCCCCCGCCGCCGCGCGAGGCCGCGATCCAGGTGCCGGTGCGGGACCGGGGCGCGGGGCGGCCGACGAAGCGGGACCGGCGCGAGATGGACCGGTTGCGGGGGGACGGGCCGCCCGCGGAGTGACCGGGCCCGTGCGGAGTGAGCGCGGCCCGTGCGGGGTGACCTGGCCCGTGCGGGGTGTGGCGTTACGGCTGTGGGGAGGCGATCGCCCTGGCCGCTGCCACCTCCTGGCGCAGCGGGGCCAGTACGCCGTCCTCGTCGCCCGGGAGTTCGGCGCGCACCTCCACCAGGACCTCGCTCGCGCTGATGCCCGCTGCCAGTTCGCGGAGCTGCTGCTGCACCTCGGCCACCTCGGCCGGTTCCGGTTCCGGGGCCCCGTGGTTGACGCGGACCCGGGCCGCGGTCGTGGCGTCCACGATCCGTTCCACCGCGACGACCAGGGGCCACCACGCGGCGGCCCGGCGGCCGGTCGGGGGCGGCTCCGTCAGGGCGCGCTGGAACTCGGAGCGTACGGCGGACAGATCGCGGTAGATGCGGCGCCGGGCCCGTACCCGTTCCGCCCGGTCGCCGGAGGCCTCCGGTTCGAAGGCGTACGCCACGTAGTCCGCGATGTCCGTCACCGCGTCGGCCAGGCGGTGGCCGATCCGGGTGTGCCAGCTCTCCGGCCACAGCAGGTATCCGGCCACCAGCACGATGCCGCAGCCGATCAGGCTGTCCAGGAAGCGCGGCCGGACGAGGTCCAGGCCCTGATGGTTCAGCAGATCGGACAGGAGCAGGATGACCGGGGTGACGGCCGCCGTCTGGAAGGCGTAACCCTTCGCCGTGAACGCCGGGATCAGCGCGGCGAGCAGCACCATCACCGGCACGTCCCACCAGCCGATCGGCACCTTCGCCAGCACCGGCGCCGCGATGACGAGGCCCGCGGCCGTGCCCACCGAACGCAGCACGGCGCGGGAGAACACCGAACCGAAGTCGGGCTTGAGGACGAAGGTGACGGTCAGCGCCACCCAGTAGGAGCGCGGCACGTCGACCAGTGAGGTCAGCGACTGGGCCAGCCCGATGCAGAGCGCGAGGCGCAGCCCGTACCGCCACGAGGGCCCGGAGCGCAGGACGCTGCGGGTGGCACGCCGGACACGTACCCCCAGCGCGGCGGGCCGTCCGAGCCGGTCGTCGACGTTGTACGGGTCGGGTTCGGCCTTGTGGACGACCGCGGCGGCGTGCCGCAGGGCGCTGTCCACGGCCCGGGTGGCGGGCGAGTCCGGTGCGGGCAGGGCGGGTTCGGCGCCGCCGGTGCGGCTCTCCTCGATGTCATCGGCCAGGTTCCGCACCGCCGCCGGGATCTCGGCAGGCAGCGGACGCCGCCGAAGGTGCACCGCTGGGGCCGCCTCGACCAGCGGGATGACGACGTTGAGCTGGGACAGCATCCGCACCATGGCGCCGCTGCGGCCGTGGTAGCGGGCGCGGCGGGCCAGGATCAGGTCGTAGGAGGTGTTGAGGGACTGGGTGACGGCCTGCCGCTTCTCCTCGTACGCGTCGGTGCCGGCGGCGGCGAGCAGATCGGCGACCGCGCAGTACGTCCCGGCGACCGAGACCCGTTCCGGCAGTTTCCGCCGCAGGGGCCAGGCCAGCAGCGTCAGGACGAGGACGAACAGTCCGCCGAGCGTCAGCAGCAGCGGCGCCACCCACCACGGGTCCGGCATCGGAAGTCCGGCGCCCACGACCGAGTTGAGCAGGAGCAGCAGGCCCGAGACGGAGGCCACCGCGCCGATCGTCGACATCATCCCGGAGGCGAGCCCGACGACCGTGAGCACGGCCACGGCGCCCCAGCCGGACCCGTGCACGAGCGTGCCGATCATGATGCCGAGCGCGCCGAACACCTGCGGTACGGCGATGTTGAGGATGCGCATCCGGTACGCGTCGGCGGTGTCGCCGATCACGCCGGAGAGCGCGCCCATGGAGACGAGCGCCCCGTACACCGGCCGGTCGACGGCGAACCCGGCGGCGAGCGGCGCGGCCAGGGCGACGGACGCGCGGGCGACGGCGGCCCAGGGGACGGGGGTGGGCTGCGGGCGCAGCCCGTACCGGAGCCAGACGGGCGGCATCCCCCGCCGCGGCGCCGCGGCGGAACCGGTGCCGGCCAATGCGTTTTCCCTCCGGTGTTCGGCGGTCGGTGTGCGTTTCCCTCAGGTGTTCGGCGGTCGGTTTGTGTCTTCTCTCAGGTGTTCAGCGGCCGGCCGCCGTATCCCTCCGGTGTTCGGCGGTCAGCCTTGGTATCCCTCGACCTCGTCGGCCGGGCGGACCCGGGCCCGTGACGGGTCGTCCCCGAACTCGCTCAGCGCACGGCGCTGCCGCAGTAGGTCCCAGCACTGGTCGAGCCGGACCTCCACCGTACGCAGTCGCTCCTGCTCGTCGGCGGTGAGGCCCGGGTCCCGGCCGCCGCGGTCGCGCAGGGCGCGCTCCTCCGCGACGAGTCCGTCGATGCCGCCGATGATGTCGTGCTCCTGGTCGCTCATGACGTCCTCGTTCCTCTCGGTGCCGGCTGCTGCCGATGTGCGTGGGGGTGAGGTTCAGCGGTGGCCGCGGTTGCGCAGCACGATGACGGTCTTGCCGCGGGCCCCGCCGGCCCGGTTGCGGTTCAGGGCCTGCGGGGCCTTCTCCAGCGGGAGTTCGATGTCGATGGGCACCCGGAGCACCCCTTCCGCGGCGCCCGCGGCCAGGACGTCCAGCAGGACGGGGCTCGGGTCGAGCCGGAAGTCGATGCCGCGCACGCCCTCGGGGAGCGCCGCCCCGGCCGCGGCGCCCCGGGTGCTGATCGCGATACCGCCGGGCCGGACCGTCGCTGCGTGGACGGCGAACGCCTCCGGGGCGGCGGAGACCAGGTCGGCCAGCGCGTCGATGCCGTCCGGGCAGACCGCCCGCACCGAGTCGGCCACCGGGCCCCGGGTGGTGTCGACCGTGGCGGCGGCGCCCAACGAACCCATCCTGGACCGCTCGTCGCCGCGCACCGCCGCGATCACGCGCACGTCGCGGGCCGTGGCGAGCTGGGTCAGACAGCTGCCGACGCCGCCCGCCGCGCCGATGATCAGCAGGCTCTCGTGGCCGCGGAGCACCGCCGTCTCCAGGATCTGCGCGGCCGCCATGCCGGCCGACGGCAGCGCGGCGGCGGTCCGGCCGTCCAGGCCGGGCGGGACGAGCGTGATGGCGGCGTCCTGCGAGACGCAGACGTAGTCGCAGTACGTACCGGTGCCGACCGGCGGCCCGGTCCGGCCGAAGACCTTGTCGCCGACCCGGAAGCGGTTGTCGCCGCTGCCGATCATGTCCACCCGGCCTGCGAAGTCCACGCCGACGACCAGCGGGAACACATGCGGGACCTGTCCTTCCAGGGAGCCGTCGGCGGTCTGCCAGTCGTAGGGGTTGAGGGAGGCGTACTCGACCCTCACCCGTACCTCGCCGGCTGCCGGTTCCGGCTTGGGAACCTCGATCAGTGCGGGGTCGGCCCGGAACGCGCCGACGGCGATGGCTCGCATACGGAAGACCTTCCAGTCGCCCCCGGCAGTGCACGCGATCCACTCTTCCCCGGCCCGCCCGCGCCCGCACGTCGGCGCCCGCGGGCGCATCCGTCACGCTTCGGGCGGCGGTACCGGCAGCACCCGCTGGGCCCAGATCCGTGCCGCCACCGCGCACACCGCCAGGGCAAGACCCACACCGAAGACGATCCACACCGTCGTGCGCAGGGACGCCGTCAGCGCGTCGTAGACCGCGGCCGCCCCGTCGGTCTCGTTGCCCGGCACCTCGGCCAGCACCCGGTTGCGGGCGAAGGCGAGCGCCCCGCGCAGCAGCAGCGCGCCGACCGCGAAGCCGGTTCCGGCGACGGCGGTGGCGGCCAGCGCGGCGAGCGCGGAGCCCCGGCGTCCCGGCCCGCCGCGCACCCAGGCCAGGACCACGGCCAGCAGGGCGAACACCAGCGTGCCGACGGCCGGCCAGATGCTCGCGGCCCGCAGCCACCGGAAGCTCTGCCGCAGCTGGTCGGCCCGGTCGGCGGAGACGATCTGGATGTCGGTGTGCTCGATGGGGATGCGGTCGGCGAACGGCACCCCGTTGTCCAGCAGGTTCTGCTTCACCTGTTCCGTCACGGGTGCCAGGTCGATGGTGACGCTCTCGCCGGTCCCGCCGTCCAGCGCGGCGGTGACGGCCTCGTGGGCGGTGCGGTTGGCGGCCTTCCACGCGGCCCGGAAGGCATCGGTCGTGGTGAAGGACCGCACGGCCTGGTGCAGGAAGCCGCGCACGGTGTCCCCGAGCGGACCGACGTCGATCTGCTTCATCGCCTCGTCGGTGATCAGGTCGGCCACGGTGTTCTGCACAGCGGGATCGGAGGCGAGTGGCTCCACGGCCGCGACGTAACGGTCCGTGTCGTCGATCTCCAGATCGACCCAGGCGGAGAGCGCGCTCAGCGGTACCAGGACGGCGAGCAGCACCAGCAGTGCCGCCGAGAGTGCCGTCGAGAAGTAGGTCCGCACCTCACCAGGGAATCCCGGATGCGCCGGGAGCGCCCCGGGCCGTGAGCCATTCGAGTTGCCGGGCGGCGCGACCAGGTGTGCTCTGGAGGGAAGAGGGGGGCGACGGAAGGAGCTTCCCGCCATGGCCGCACATGCTTCGGTGCAGGCACGCAGGACGCGCGCGCGTGCACAGCGTCACTCCACCCTCGGCTGGGCGCTGCCCGTCACGCTCGGGGTGATCCTCGGCTGGTACGCGACGTCCATCGTCCGGGGCGGTGGTGTGCTCACCGGCGGGCAGCTCGCCCTCGGTCTGATCTCGGGCGCCGTCCTCGCGGTCCTCTGCTTCGGCCTGGGCCGGATGCAGAAGCGGCTGCCGGTCGGACTGCGGGCGGCGGCCTACGGTGCGCTGTTCGGCGGCTCGATCGGCTTCCTGTACAGCCTGTCGGGCAAGAGCGTGCTCGCGGCTTCGGTGCTGGGCCTGCTGACCGGGGCGGGCATGCTGCTGGCCGCGTTCTACACGTTCTACACGCACGAGGACTGAGCGCCCCGGGGCCCGTGCACACAGGGGACTCGGGGGCGTATGCGCTGCGCGAGGGCGAACTGTTCCGGATCACGAGAACCGGCCCGGTGGCGGACGTCGTGGCGATGTGACGGCACGGGGCGGGCCCGCGCGGTCGCGATGTACGCCCGAGACGGCAGAGGGCGGGCCCGCGCGTTCGTGGTGAACGCGCGGGCCCGCCCCCGCTTGTGCGTGTCGGCGTCAGCCGCGTACCACCGTCACCGGGCACGGTGCGTGCTGGGTGACGTGGAGGCTGACCGAGCCGAGCAGGGTGGCCTTGAAACCGCTGTATCCGCGCGCGCCCACCACCAGCAGACTCGCGCCCTCGGCCCGGTCCAGCAGGGACTGTGCCGGGTTGCCGATCACCACGACCTTGCTGACCGCGGCGGCACCCACCGCGCCGAGGGCCTCCTCCAGCGCCTCGGTGAGTGACACGGTGGCCAGCGCCTGCGGGTCGAAGTCCTCCGGCAGGCCCGGCATCATGGACGCCCAGCTGGTGGCGGGGTACTCCCAGCTGTTGACGGCCTCGACCGTGTCACCGGTCAGCTCCGCCTGGCGTACGGCCCAGTGCAGTGCCTTGATCGACGACTCGGAGCCGTCAACGCCCACCACGATCCTGCCCATCTCTGCCTCCAGCTCGGTTCGGTTCGGTTGCGCGGGTGCGCCGTGCGGATTCCCGACGGCGCGCCCTCCCGGCCAACTCTAATCAAATGGGACGAAACAACAGCACTGGGGTCGGTACCACAGCACTCGGGTCGGTCAGGCCGGCCGGAGACCGGCCAGTTGCTGCTCGAACGGGACCACCTCGTCGTCCACGCCGAGGGCCCTGGTCGCCCCGGAGACGGCCCGGCCGCCGGTGATCGCGCTCGCCAGCTCGCCGCCCGCGCGCCGGATCCGGGCCGGCAGCCCGTCGGCGTACGCGTCGCCCGACGCACCCCAGTCCTCCGACGCCGCGTACACCGACGTCGGCAGCGTGACGGCCCGCAGGTAGGCGAAGAGCGGGCGCATCGCGTGCTCCAGTACCAGCGAGTGCCGGGCGGTGCCGCCGGTCGCGGCGACGACGACGGGCTTCCCGGTCAGCGCGGTGTTCTCGACGAGGTCGAAGAACGACTTGAACAGTCCGCTGTACGAGGCGGTGAAGACGGGGCTGACGGCGATCAGCCCGTCCGACTCCGTGACCGCGCCGATCGCTTCCTCCAGCGCGGCCGAGGGGAACCCGGTCACCAGGTGGTTGGCGATGTCGACGGCCAGGTCACGCAGCTCGATCACCCGGATCTCGGCCGGGCGGTCCTGCTCGGCGTCCAGCCGGTCCCGGGTGGCCCCGGCCAGCCGGTCGGCCAGCAGCCTGGTCGACGAGGGGCGGCTCAGCCCGGCCGAGACGGCGACGATCCTCAGCGGTTCGGTGGCGAACACGGTGTCAGCTCTCCTTCGCGACGGTGGCGGCGGTGACGGCGGGGTGCAGGGGCGCGGACTCGGGGACCCCGGCCGGCCGCAGGGCGGCGAACTCCTTGCGCAGCACCGGTACGACCTCCTCGCCGAGGATGTCGAGCTGCTCCAGGACGGTCTTCAGCGGCAGCCCCGCGTGGTCCATCAGGAACAGCTGGCGCTGGTAGTCACCGACGGCGTCCCGGAAGGACAGCGTCCGCTCGATGACCTCCTGCGGGGAGCCCACGGTCAGCGGTGTCTGCTGGGTGAAGTCCTCCATCGAGGGGCCGTGCCCGTAGACCGGTGCGTTGTCGAAGTACGGGCGGAACTCCCGTACCGCGTCCTGCGAGTTCTTGGCCATGAACACCTGCCCGCCCAGGCCGACGATGGCCTGCTCGGCGGTGCCGTGCCCGTAGTGGGCGTAGCGCTGCCGGTAGAGGCGCACCATCTTCTCGGTGTGCTCGATGGGCCAGAAGATGTTGTTGTGGAAGAAGCCGTCGCCGTAGTACGCGGCCTGCTCGGCGATCTCCGGGGAGCGGATCGAGCCGTGCCAGACGAACGGCGGCACGCCGTCCAGCGGGCGCGGGGTCGCGGTGAAGGACTGGAGCGGTGTGCGGAACTTCCCCTCCCAGTCGACGACGTCCTCGCGCCACAGCCGGTGCAGCAGGGCGTAGTTCTCGATGGCGAGCGGCATCCCCTGGCGGATGTCCTTGCCGAACCAGGGGTAGACGGGGCCGGTGTTGCCGCGGCCCAGCATCAGGTCGACGCGGCCGTCCGCGAGGTGCTGGAGCGTGGCGTAGTCCTCGGCGATCTTCACCGGGTCGTTGGTGGTGATCAGCGTCGTGGACGTGGACAGGAGCAGGTTCTCGGTGCGGGCGGCGATGTAGCCGAGGGTGGTCGTGGGCGAGGACGGGACGAACGGCGGGTTGTGGTGCTCGCCGGTCGCGAAGACGTCGAGGCCGACCTCCTCCGCCTTCTGCGCGATGGCGATCGTGGCCTTGATCCGCTCGTGCTCGCTCGGCGTCCGGCCGGTCGTCGGGTCGGTGGTGACGTCCCCGACGGTGAAGATCCCGAACTGCATGGCGCCCGCCTCCAATATTGTTGAACGTTGAACTATGTGAACACACTCTACAACGGAGCACCCCGCTTCCCTATTCCGCGAGACCGCCCGGCGCGGACCCTGGGTACGCTGAAGGGGTACGGAGGTCGCCCGAGCCCCGGGCGGGACGGAGGCGGAAGCGGATATGAGCGGGACCGGCACAGGGAACGACGACGCGCCTCGGCCCGAGCCCGGGAGCGGGATCGACCACGACTACGGCGGCGGCAGCGAGGCCTGGAAGGAACGCGGCGTCGCCCTGCGCGTCTTCATCTACATCTTCGCCACGCACCTGTTCGCGGGCTTCGTCATGATCCTTTTCTACGTGGGCGAGCACGCCAAGAAGTGAGCGCCGCAGCTCACCGAACCGGCAGGGTTCGACGTCCAGCACCCACAGGATGAGCACCTCTGCGGGTGGCTCAGGGCCACGGCGACGAGGGTCTGGCGGGGACGGTCGGGCTGCTCCGGAGGGCGTGAGGGGCGCGTGAGAGGCGTACGCGCGCTCTGTCGCACCACCGATTCCGTGTCACTCGTGCGGGCGATAGTCGAAGGGGAACTTTCGAAGTAGTTTCAAAGTCATGAGCAACGAGAGCGCTGCCGTGAACTTCTCCGAGTTGGTGAACAAGAACAAGCAGACCCTTGCCCGGCTCGATGAGTCACCACAGCTGCTGCTGCACCGCAGGGACGGCGAGGATCTGGTCCTCACCACGGCGGTGCGGGCCGAACAGGACCGGAGGGTGGTGTCGGCCGCGACGCGCCTGCTCGCCGCCATGGCCCGACGGGAGCCCGGCAGCATGGAGCTGCTCCTGGACATACTGCCGGACGCGTTCCCCTGGGTCCGGTTCCTCCCCGAACCTGATGTCCAGGCCTTCGCCGTCGAACTGGTCGACACCATGCGCGCGGCTGACTCGGTCGGCAACAGCGCTTCCGTCGCACAGATGCTCACCGCATGGCAGCACAGTGCCGAGGTCCACTCCGACCCCGAACTGCTGGCCGCGCTGACCAGGGACCAAGAGGCGGACTACGGGCAGGTGCCCGACCCGCGGGAGCTCGCGTGAGCGCGGGTCGCGGCGACCGGGCAGCACCTCCCGCGCCTGAAAGGCAGTGGGAAGTCCGCTTCGCCGATGCGGCGGCGGCCAAGGGCTGGAGAGCTTGGGCCGGCAGGCCCTCAGCAACACATACCGCGCCTGGATCACCATGCGTACGGACCCGAGGCCGCCCGCCGAGGCGCCCCGGCATCACAGGCTGAAGGGCAGCCTGGCCCACGGAACCCACCGGGGGCAGACCTGCGAGCAGTGGCAGATCGAGGTGACCGGGGGCGGACGCGTCCGGTACCTCCTGGACACTGCAGCCGACACCTGCTGGATCACCTTCGCGAGCACAGGGCACCCACGGGCCACAGGCCGGTCATGAGCCCCGCAGAAGGCGCCGAACCGCGCCCGGGGCGCGCGAAGTGCCGTGACGCGGGGCCGGGGCGCGTTACGATCGCCCCATGACCTCCGTGCCGTGCCGGAACTGGTGGCGCTCCTCCTAGGAGCGGCCACCTCTTCTGCGCGGGACCAGGGCCGTTCGACATGGACGGCCCTTTTTCTCTGCCCTTTTCCGGTACGGGCTCCTCGCCCGGCGGGCCGTCCTCCACGCACACACCGACGCGAGGAGAGACCACTCATGACCACGACCACCTGTGCCGACGCCGTCCAGGACGACACCCTGGAGGGGCGGATCCGGCGCGACCCCGCCCGCTTCCGGGTCCTGACCGGCGACCGGCCCACCGGGGCGCTCCACCTCGGGCACTACTTCGGCACGCTCCACAACCGGGTGCGGCTCCAGGGCCTCGGGGTGGAGGTGTTCGTACTCATCGCCGACTACCAGGTACTGACCGACCGGGACGTCGCCGAGCGGCTCACCGCGACGATGGAGGGGCTGCTGCTGGACTACCTGGCCGTCGGCATCGACCCGGAACGTTCGGTGATCTTCAACCACAGCGCCGTGCCCGCGCTCAACCAGCTGATGCTGCCGTTCCTGAGCCTGGTCTCCGTCGCCGAGCTGGGCCGCAACCCCACGGTCAAGGACGAGATCACGCACTCCCGGCAGGCCTCCGTCAGCGGCCTGATGTTCACCTACCCGGTCCACCAGGCGGCCGACATCCTGTTCTGCAAGGGCAACCTGGTACCGGTCGGCCAGGACCAGCTGCCCCACCTCGAAGTGACCCGGACCGTCGCCAGGCGGTTCAACGAGCGGTACGGGCCCGTCTTCCCGAAACCCGACGCGCTGCTCTCCGCCGTGCCGCAACTGCTCGGCACCGACGGCACCAAGATGAGCAAGAGCCGCGCCAACTCCATCGCGCTCGGCGCCGGCACGGACGAGACGGCACGCCTGATCAAGGGCGCGACAACGGATGCCGACCGGCACATCACCTACGACCCCGAGGGGCGGCCCGGGGTGTCCGGCCTGGTGCTGCTGGCCGCGCTCTGCCTCGACCGTGATCCGCACGACGTGGCCGAGGAGATCGGCGGCGGGGGCGCGGCCGCCCTGAAGCGGACCGTGACCGACGCGGTCAACACCCGGCTGGCACCGATGCGCGCTCGGAGGGCCGAGTACGCACGGGACATGGGGTACGTACGGTCCGTGCTGCGGGCCGGCAACGAGCGCGCGAACGCCATCGCCGACGCGACGCTGACGCAGGTGCGGGAGGCGATGGGGGGCCTGGGCCGGGGCCCCGCCTCATGACCGGTCAGCGAGGTGTCAGCGAGCCCCGCCCGCGCAGGAGTTCGGCCAGGCCGCGCCGGGTGGCCGCGATGACCACCCGGTCGGTGGGCCGGAGTACGTAGCCGGGGTGCAGGTTCCACACGAGGCCGCCGGGGCGGTCCCCGGAGCCGGGGACCGTCCCCGGCGCCGTCAGGTCCGGGCGGCGGTCGGCGGGCGGGGCGACGTCCAGGGCGAGGACCCGCCAGGCACCCGACCGGAACGCCTGCTCCACCGTCCGGCCCTCCAACTGCGGGTGCCCGGCCACCTCGATCGCGGCGAACAGCATCACCTTCCGCTCGACCGGCACCGCGCCCAGGATCTGCCGGCCCATCATGGCGACCGCGAAGGAGGGCGCGGCCAGATGGGAGACCGACCGGGAGCGGGTCAGCGCCTGCGGGTGGGCGGTGCGCAGGGTGCGGTAGACGGCGGTGGCGAACTCGTCGTCGAACAGGCGCAGCGTCACCCGCAGGTCCGGCTTGACCGAGCGGGCGTACAGCGCGGCCTCCAGATTGGTGGTGTCGATGCTGGTCAGGGCGAGCAGGGCGCGGGAGCGCCGGATCTTCGCCGCCTCCAGCACGCCCTCCTGCGTGACGTCCCCGATGACCACCGGCACGTGCAGCCGCCGGGCGACCGGGATGCCGCGCGCGTCCGGGTCGTCCTCCACGCACACGACGGGGATGCCGAGTTCGCGCAGCTGGACCAGGACACGGGTGCCGATCTTGCCGAGGCCCAGCAGCACCACGTGCCCGGACAGACCGCGCGGCGGGCGGCGCAGCGACGAGACCGTACGGAGCGAGCCGAAGGCCTCCAGCACTCCGGCGACGAGCAGCGGCAGGAGCATCAGCCCGGCGACCCCGGACAGGAGCTGGATGATCTGGCGGGCGGTGGGGTCGCCGATGGCCGGATCGCCCATCGCGAACAGGTCGAGCAGCGTCAGGTAGGCGGCGTGCAGCGGATCGTCCCCGGTGGTGAACGTGGACGCCACCGCGAGCGCGAGGACGGCCGTGCCGACGCCCAGCGCGGACCAGCGCAGCCGGCGCGAGAAGATCTGGCTCAGCGGTGCGCCCCGCCCGCCCATCAGGGGCGTCGAGGAGGCCGGACCGCTCTGGCTGACGGCTTCCAGGACGACGGTTCCGCGCCCGGTCGCGGCGGCCACCGCGGTCCGGTCGGGCAGCAGCTGGGGGCCCTCGTCGCCGCTGCTGTCGGAGCCCTCGGTGCCCGCCGGGTCATGGGTGGTGGAGGAGAGCAGGGCCAGGGTGCACAGGCCGGGGTCGGCGACCTGGCCGTCCCGGGGCGGGGTGCGTTCCGCGGCCCGCAGGAGCAGGCCCTCCGCCTGGATCACCTTGCTGGATCCGGCGAGTGCGGTCGCCGCGAGGGCGGGAGCGGCGGTGTCGGCGTCGGACAGGACCGTGGTGGAGGCGTCCAGCGCGGTCGGGTCGAGCCCAGGCGAGGCGACGGCGGCCGCCTGGTCGAGCAGGGTCTCCAGATGCTGGCCGAGCTTGCGGTTGTAGAGCCGGATCACCAGCCGGACGCGGGGGTTGAGCCGGCGGGCGGTCAGCGCGGCCCGGATGTTGCGCTCGTCGTCGTCGTAGACGAGGGCGAGCGCGGCGGCCGTGGCGACACCGGCCTCCTCCAACGCCTCGTCGGAGGGCTCGTGCGCCTGGATGATGCGTACCGCCTCCACCCCGGCGTTGGTGTCGCTGTCACCGTTCCCGCCGCCGTTGCCGCCGTTGCGGCTCATCGCCGACGACATCCGGCCGAACAGGGCCGCAGCCCGGCCGCGCCCGGTCAGCGGCAGTTCCGGCCGTCCCGGATCGGGCCCCGGCGGCAGGACGAGGGTGACCCGCTCCCCGTAGACGTAGCGCAGCTCCACGGCGAGCCGCTGGGCGAGCGCGTCGTCGCCGCAGACCACCATGTGGCTGGAGAACGGGGAGCGTTGGGGCTGCTGAGGAAGTGGGGGCACATGACCCAGCATGCCTGTTCCCTTCCGGAGGCCATAGGACAAACCCTAGGACGACACGGCCTGGCGATCGCCGGGGTCAGCGGTCACGGGTGTTCCGGGCGTCCCAGGTGTCACGGACGCCGGCCGGGCGAGGAGCTGGCGGGGGTCCGCCGCCCGGCTGATGGCCGATTCGACCGCCGCGATCCGGTCCGCGAGCAGGCCGAGCGCGGCCACCGCACGGGTCACGGGGTCGCCGTCGGGCCCGCCGAGCGCCTGGGTGCGGACGTAGGCGGCGGTGATCGCGGACCAGCGGGCGGCCCGCTCCGGACCGAGTGTCCCGCGCAGCGCGGCGAGCTTCAGCAGGGCGGCCTCCGCGCCCGTGGTGAGCGTCTGGGCCTCGCCCGCGTAGTGGTCGTCGATGACGTCGGACAGTTCGGCGTCGTTCATCACGGGCACGATCCGCTCGGCGATCCGGTTCATGTTCCGGTACGAGCCCTGGAGCCGGAACGGCGGTTCGGTGCGCGTCGCGTCCGTCTGCGCCGCCGAGGCGATGTACGCGGCGTTGACCGCGAGAACGGTGTCGCGGGCGGTGAGCAGATGGCGCAGCACGGCGACCACGCGTTCCACCTCGGCGGGCGCGTACGGGTGCTCCAGCCGGTTCGCGCCGGACGCGGGTTCCGTGCCGGCGGCGAGCCGCAGCAGAACCGCGAGGTCGTCGCGGGACCGGCCGGCGAGCGGGGCCAGCACCGGGTTGGCGGTCAGCGCGTTCTCCACGAAGCTCAGCGCGAAGACGTCCTCCCGGCCGCTCAGCACCTCGCCGAGATTCCAGACGTCGGCCCGGTTGGCGAGCATGTCGGGAATCCGGAACTGCTCCCCGGACTCGGTGTAGGGGTTGCCCGCCATACACACCGCGAACCGCTTGCCCCGCAGGTCGTAGCTGCGCGGCTCGCCGTCCCGCACCCCCTCGATCCGGCGGGTGGCGTCGCAGAGCGGGATGAACTTCTGGAGCAGTTCCGGTGAGGTGTGCTGGATGTCGTCGAGGTAGAGGAGGGTGTTGTTGCCCGCCTCCAGCGCGAAGTTGATCTTCTCGATCTCCTGGCGCGCGGTCGCGCTGCGCGCCTGCGCCGGGTCCAGCGAGGTCACGTCGTGGCCGAGGTTGGGCCCGCTGATCTTGACGAGGACCATGCCGAGCCGGTCCGCGACGTACTCCATCAGCGTCGTCTTGCCGTAGCCGGGCGGCGACACGAGCAGCAGCAGGCCCTGCGAGTCGGTGCGCCGGTCGGCGTCGGCGGTGCCCAGCTGCTTGGCGAGGCTGTCGCCGATCAGCGGCAGGTACACCTCGTCGAGCAGCCGGTTGCGGACGAACGCCGACATCACGCGGGGCCGGTGGTCGTCCAGCCGCAGCCGGGTGCGCTCGGCAGCGGCCAGCGCGGTGCGCCGGCGCTGGTAGGCGCGGAAGCCGGGCACCGTGACCGTGCGGAACTCATCGGTACGGAAGAGGAGTTCGTCGATCCGCAGGGGCAGCCGGCCCCGGTCGATGCGCGGGTGGACGCCGAGGAGCCCCTCCACGGTCGCGGTGAGCGGCGCCTCGCCCTCGTAACGGCGGACGTCCGGTTCCGGGCAGAGCTCGACGGCGACGGCCTCCGCGAGATCGCCGTCGTCGAGGTCCGAGCCGCTCGCGCGGGAGTACGGGGTGAGCCACCCCTCGACGAGCTGGCGGCGGGCCGGCAGATCGTCCCCGAGGGCCGCGAGGTCCTCGTCGTACGCCGAAGTGCCGGTCGTACGGCGGAACTTGTCCAGGAAGGTGCGGACCCCGGCACTGGTGACGAACCCCTCGGGGCCGCTCGTCAGCTCCTCGAAGAGGTACGCGGCGACGGACCGCGCGCCCTCGCCCGCGATGACGCCGGCCCACTCCTCCTGGAGTGCGGCGACGGCCGGGGTGAGCCCGAAGGTGTCACGGGCGCGGGCCAGCGAGCGGGCCCGGCGCGTCCAGGAGGTCCGCAGGGCGTCGTCCGCCCGGTGCGCCCAGAAGAGCTGGGCGGCGGCCCGGACGGCGGGCGGGCAGCGCAGGAGTCCGGCCCCGGCGTGCAGCCGCAGCAGTACGGTCAGGATCGCGCCGGCGTCCTCGTCGTGCACGCCGCGCTGATACCCCTCGTCATAGGCCACGGCCGCCGACTCCCGTACGAGTGCGGCGAGTTCGGCCGGGTCCAGGGCGGCCAGCCGGTCCGCGCCCTGCTCGGCCAGGAGCCGGGCCGCCAGGTGCTCGCCGCGGTAGACGGACGGGGATTCGGAGGGCAGCTGCTGGTCCCAGTACGGGCGGGTCTCACCGAAGCCCGGGTCGCTGACCCGCATCCGGTAGTCGGTACCGGTGACGGCGAACGCGAGCCCGTCCCCCTGGGGGACCAGCGTCAGATCGAACGGCTGGGTGTTCACCGCGAACCGGTGGCGGCCCAGCCGGATGGTGGCCCCGCCGTCCGCGTACAGCTCGCTGCGGTCGCGCAGCGCCCGCCCGGCCTCCTGGCGGGCCGCGAGCAGCTGCCCGTCCAGCTCCTCGGCCCGTACCGAGTCCCCGAGTTCGCGCAGCTCGGCCGCCGTGCGGCGGACCTTGGCGACCATCGGGTCGGAGGCGAAGTAGGTGTGGACGGCGTCCGCGTCGGGCAGTGCGGCGCTGCGGCGGGAGACCGTCTCCAGCACCCGGGCGGCGGACTGGGCGAGGCGTTCGGTGCGGCGGGCGAGGGCGTCCTGAAGGGTCTGCCTGCGGGCCGAGAACGCCTCGTACACCTCCGTCCGCCGCTCGCCGAGCGCGGTCAGGAAGTCGTCGAACTCCGCGAACCGCGCCTCCAGGTTCTCCAGCTGGAGCAGCAGCCGCGCGAGCTGCTCGTCGCAGGCGTCGGGGGTGGCGGCGGCGGCCAGCGCGCCCGTCACCGCCTGTCCCAGCAGGGCGAACTCGGCGGCGAACTCGGCCCGGCCCTCGTGGTCGAGGAGTTGGCGGCGGCGGGCGTCGAGGGTGGCGCGGACCCGGTTCACCCCGCCGAGCACCTCCGCGATCCGCTCCAGGATCGAGGTGCGGACCACGCCGTCACCGATGTCCAGCCCGGCGACGACGTCCGTGACCGTGCTCAGCCCGTCCGTCATCCCCGTCAGCCGCTCGCCGAGCGCGGCGGCGTCCGTGACGGTGGCGAGCGCGGTCGCCTCCTCGGTGAGGCGGGCGATGTCCTCGTGGTAGCCGGCGAACGCGTCGTCCCTGGCCAGGAACGCGACCGCGCGCCGGCCGGCCGAGGCCAGGTCGTCGGCGGTGGCGGCGCTGAGCTCGTCGATCCGCGCGGTGTCCGCGTACCGCATCTCACCGAGCGTTGCCAGCCGGCCGTGCGCGCCGCGGAGTTCGGTGAGCCGGGTGACCCACTCGGCGGCGGACCCCGGGGCCTCGCCGCGGACCCGGCGCACCAGCGCGGTGATCCGGTCGGCGCTCTCCGCGAGCGCGTCGGCGGCCTGCCGGGTCAGCTCCTGGACGCCCTCGAACTCGGCCAGCACCTGCTGCGCGGTCTCGCGGAGTTCGGTCAACGGGACGGCGAGCGCGCCCAGTTCGCTGTCGCCCAGCCAGTGGTAGCGGTCGGTGGCGCGGGTGCAGTCGGCCACCAGTCGCGCGTAGACCGCGCCGGTCGGGGTGGTCCCGTCCGCGCTGTGCGCGAGCGCGAGGCAGTCGGAGATGCCGCGCACCAGGTCGGCGTTGCCGATCCGGGCCAGCGGGCCGGTGCCGGCGGGGCGGGAGGCGGCGTAGGTGTCGGAGACGTACGGCGTCTGCCAGCGCTGCACCGGGTGAACCCGTGCCGCTCCGGCGTCCGGTCCCTCCACCGGGTCCCGCAGGAGTACGAGGGTCCCGTCGTCGAGCAGGGCGTGGCCGCGGCCCTGGAGCGGGGTGGCCACTTCCTGGCGGATCACGTTGTAGGGGAGCAGCAGGCTGCGGCCGTCGTCCCGGGAGCGGAACGCGTAGAGCACGTCCTCGCCGTTGGGGGAGCGCACGGCCCCCTCGAAGGCGGGCTCGGTGAGCGGCCGCGCGATGTCGAAGGTCTTGGCGGTGCCGGTGGTCAGGTAGAAGCCGCCGGGGAAGATGATCCCCTGGTCCTCGGGGAGCCGGTGGCAGGCCGGGCCGATGCCGTCCAGCCGCAGCACCGTGCCGAGGAGCGAGTTGAACACGAGGTGGCGGGCGGCCTCCTCCTTGTACGGACGGACGCGGAGCAGGACCAGCGGGCCGAGCTCCGCGTACTCGACCTCGGCGTCGGCGAGCGACTGGAGGGGTTCGGTGACCGGCTCCCGGTAGATCCCGTCCGGGGTGTCCGTGTCGTTGACGGCCTTGACGGTGAGGCTGCCGCCGAGGGTGGTGACGAACAGCCGCGCGTCGCTTCCGTCGCCCGTTCCCCCGATGGCGATGTGCGGGTGCCGGCCCGGGATGTGGGACTCGCGTCCGGCGACGGTCCAGGCGAAGTCGTGCGACGGCGGGAACACGTGGTCGCGCTCGCCGCGGGCGTCGAGGAACGCGCCGGGTGTGCCGTCGGCGTCGAGGGCCCAGCGCAGGACGCGGATGTCCTCGGCGCTCTCGCCGGTCCGGAACACGGCGAGGAGCCGGCCGTCGGTACGGCGCAGCCGCAGCAGCCGGGCGTCGCGGTAGTAGCGGTGCAGCCCGTCGAACTCGCGGACGAACGCCTCGTCGGTGAGGAGCGGACCGGTGCCGGGGGCCAGCTCGGCGTCGTACAGCGCGAGTACGTCGTCGACGGCGGGCTCGTCGCGCCGGCCGGGGCCGCGTTCGAAGCCGAACAGCAGCCGGCCGCCGATCGCGACGAGGTCGCGGGGGTTGGCGGGCTGCTCGGTACGGATCTGATCGCTGCCGAGCAGCCGCAGCCCGGTGGAGCCGAACTCCTGCGTGCGACGGGAGTTGAGCGCCTCGGCCCGGCGGGTGAGCTCCGCGGCCTGGGCGGAGAGCCGGCGGCGCAGCACGTCGTAGGCCCCGGCCTCCACGGGGCCGCCCGGGGGCGGCGGGGTTCCGGTGTCCATGCGGTGCGGCTCCTTACGGGTGGGCGGATGCGTGGGGTGTGGGCGGCGGTGTCCTCGATCGCGGGACGGGCTTGAGGGGGACGGGCCCGAGAGGGGTTCGGGTGCGACCCGGGCACCGTCCGTCCTCAATCGCCGGACGGGCTTGAATTGCCGCCCGCCGCGGGCACCATCCGTCCGGCGATCGAGGACACCGTGCCGGTTACGACACCGGCGTGCCGTTCCGGGACGGGACCGGGACCGCGCTGACGGGCAGGTCCGCGAGGCCCAGCTCACGCGCGTGGTCCAGGAGCCGGCGGACCTGGTCCGCCCCCGCGCCTCCCACCCCCGGCGCGGCCATCATCCGCATCAGCAGCGCCGACACCGTCAGGTTCTGCACATCACCCGATGACACCGACCCCAGCACCTTGGTCAGGTCGTCCGTGAACGACGACGTGCCGTTCAGCCACGGCCCGGCGAGCGCCTTCGCCGTGTCCGAGTTCTCGACGAAGCCGTCGAGGCTCTTGCCCATGGAGATGGACGAGACCAGCCGGTCGAAGAAGACCGACTCCCCGCCGACGATGTCGATGTCGGCGTTCTCCAGCCCGGCGGACACGATCGTCGCCTGCGCCTCGGCCACCTGCCGCTGCACATCAAGACCGGCGAGCCGGATCTCCTTCTCCGCCTCCAGCCGCAGCCGGTACTCCTCGTGGCCGCGCGACGCGTCGTCCAGGGCGGCCATCGCGGCCGCCTTGTCGGTGAGCCCCGCCGCCTCGGCCTTCAGCTTCTCGCCGATCATCGCCGCGTCGGCGGTCGCCTGGGCCTGCGTGCCCTCCGCCGCCGCCAGCGCCTTCAGCCTGGAGCCCTCCGCCTCGGCCCTGAGCCGGGCGGACGTCGCCTGGGCCTCGGCCAGGCCGGTCTTCTCGATGACCTCGGCCGCCGCGTCCTGTACCTGCACCTCCGCGAGGCCGGCCGCGGCCGACTCCGCCTGCACACCCTCGGCCAGCCGCAGCTTCGCGCGGGCGTCCAGGTCCGCGGTCTTCAGCCGGGCCTCGGCGAGCGTGAGCTGCTCGGCCGCCCGGTGCGTGGCCGACACCTCGGCGGCCTCCGCGGCCTTGATGTCCTTGACCAGCTGTTCCTGGGCCTCCGCCTCGGCGGCGATGATCACCGACTTGCGGGTGCGCTCGGACTCCTCGACGGAGCGCAGCGTCTTGATGGACTCCTCCTGCTCGGCGACCGTACGGTCCACCGCGATCCGCTCCCGGATCACATCGGCGACATCGCGGCGCTCGGCCTCGACCTCCTTCGTCGCGGCGATCCGGTTCAGCTCGGTCTGCCGCTCGCGCCCGATGACCTCGATCATCCGGTCCTTCTCGATGCGCTCGTTCTCCACCGCGATGACCCGCTCGCGGTTCTTCTGCGCGACCGCGATCTCCCGGGCCTGGTTCTCCCGCTGGATGCCGAGCTGCTCCTCGGTCTTGATGAACGCGCCCTGCGCGCCGAGGCGTTCCTCCTCCTGCACCCGGGCGGTCACCGCCTCCTCGCGGGCCCGCAGCGTCTCGACCTCGCGGCGCTGCTTGATCTCGGCCTCGGCCTGCCGGCGCTCCAGCTCCAGGATGGTCTCCCGGGCGTCGACGTCCTGCCGGGTGATCTCCTTCTGCTCGGTGCGCTGGAACTCGTTGGTCCGTACGTGCTCGATCGCGGTCAGCTCGGTGATCTTCCGAATGCCCTGCGCGTCGAGGATGTTGGCGCCGTCGAGCTGCACCATCGGGGTCTGCTCAAGGAAGTCGATCGCGGCGTCGTCCAGGTGGTAGCCGTTCAGATCGGTGCCGATGACGCGGATGATCCGGTCCCGGAACTCCTCGCGCTTGGTGTACAGATCGACGAAGTCCAGCTGCTTGCCGACGGTCTTGAGCGCCTCGGAGAACTTCGCGGCGAAGAACTCCTGGATCGCGACCTTGTCGCTGGCCCGCTCCGTACCGATGGCCTGGGCGACCTTGATGACGTCCTCGACGGTCTTGTTGACCCGTACGAAGAACGTGATGTGGATGTCGGCGCGGATGTTGTCCTGGCAGATCAGGCCCTCGCGCCCGGTGCGCCGGATCTCGATGGTCTTCACCGAGATGTCCATCGACTCGGCCTTGTGCAGCACCGGCAGGACGACGGCACCGGTGAAGGTCACATCGACCTTCTTGGTCTTGGAGATGATCAGGGCCTTGCCCTGCTCCACCTTGCGGAAGAGCCGGGTGACGATCAGCAGCAGGGCGATCGCGATGAGCAGGACCACGGCGATGAGCAGGCCGAGGCCCAAGGAGATGGCTTCCATGACAGTCCTTGGCGGCTGGTGGTACGGAGAATGAGAGGTGGAGGGGGCACGGCTCCGGGTCCGGGCGCCGCGCCGTGTCCGGGCGTGGCCGTGCGGGCCGGTACCGCGCGCGGCGGTGCGGTGGGCGTCGGGCTCAGGCGGTGTGGCCGGGGGCCGCTCGCCGGTGCGTGGGCAGCGGCTGCGGCGGTCCGGGGTCGAGCGCCCTGTCGTACGGCGAGACCCAGAAGAACTCGCCCGCGTCGTCGTACGCGTACAGCAGTCCCGAACTCCCCGAGGTCAGCTCCGCGTCGTCCGCCCGCAACTGCCGGACCTGGACGATCGCGGTGGACCCGTCGGCCGCGGCGACCTCGGCCTGGCCGAAGTCCGGACCGACCGAGCCGGTACGGACCGTGCAGACCCGGCCCAGGAAGTCCTGGCGGGATGGTGGGGGCTGGTCCGGGAAGAAGCGGCGGAAGTGGTGCACGAGCACCCGCGCCACGGCCCAGGAGATCAGCAGCGCGCCGGCGAGGATGCCGAAGGCGAGCGCGGCGCGGGCGGTGCCGGTGACGTCGGTGCGGTGCAGCAGGACCGAACCGGCCAGCGAGGTGAACCAGGCGACGGTCACCATCAGCGACACCGAGACGGTGACCGGCACACCGCCGACGCCGGCCAGATCGGTGTCGAGGTCCGCGTCGAACGAGTGGTGGTCGGCCGCGCCGGCCAGGACGAGCAGCCAGAACGCGATCACGACGACGAGCGCCGCGGCGAAGAGAACGGCCGGGAAGGACAACGTCGCTGTCAGGAACTCCCGCATCGGTTCCACCCCCTGCCGTCCCGCCGGCAGCACTGCCGGCGTCTGCGCGCGGTCCGGCGGTGACCCAGGTGCTGCGGTACCGCCGTCAGCGGCACCGCAGCAGCCGGGCCTTCCCCCGTACCCCGTTGCACCCCCGTGTTTCCCCCGTGGTCCCCCGGTTGGTGCTGACCGGATCGTGTCATCCGGGGCCGGCCCGTCGCACTGCCGGAATACGGCAGTCTTTCTCTGTCCTCGATGCCGGGCACCGGCACCGGACCGTAAGCGTTGTGCCAATGTCAGCAACGAACGAGCACTGGAGGCGGGCGCGTGCCTGAGCCGGAGATCCCCGACAGCTTTCTGGAGGGCTACGCCCACGTCCTGGGCGAGGTCGCCGTCACCGGACGCCGGCTCACCCGGGAGGAGCTGGAGACCCGTCGCACTCTGGGCAGGCAGGCCGCCGAGGCCGGACACCAGCTGCGCGCCCTGGTCCGTATGCACCTGACCGAGACCCGCGCCTGCTGGCCGGTCGCCGCCCCCGGCGCCACGCCGGCCGCCGTGGCCGCGGTCGCCGAGAGCGTGCTGGCGGCCGCCGAGCAGGCGGTCGACGCGTTCGCCGAGGGCTTCGAGCGGGCGCAGCGGCTCACCGTGCGGCGCGAGGAGGCGGCCCGCCGGGAGTTCATCGACGATCTGCTGTACGGGCGCAGCGACCTGGGCCGGCTCGCCGAGCGGGCCACGCGCTTCGGGCTGCGGCTCTCGCGTGCCCACGCGGTGGCGGTGGCGGCGGGCCCCGAGGCGTACACCGAGACCGATTCCGTGCCCAGGCAGGTGGAGTCCGCGCTGCTGGCCCGGTTCAGCGGCCGGAAGATCCTCATCACGACGAAGGACGGGCGGCTGATATGCATAGCCCCCGGCAGCCAGCCCGACGTCCTGAGGTACTTCGCCAAGCAGGCGCACGCGGCGACGGACGGCGGCCGGGTCGCCGTCGGCCGTGCCCACCGGGGCCCCGGCGGCGTCGTCCAGTCGTACGACGAGGCACTCGACGCGCTCGATCTGGCCGACCGGATGGACCTGGACGATCCGGTGCTGTACTCCGCCGATCTGCTGGTCTACCCGGTGCTGACCCGGGACCGGCAGGCGATGTCCGATCTGGTGCGCAGCGAGCTGGGCCCGCTCCAGGAGGCGCGGGGCGGTGCGGAACCGCTCCTCAAGACGCTGTCCGTGTACTTCGAGTCGGGCTGTGTCGCGGCCGAGACGGCCCGCCGGCTCGCGCTGAGCGTGCGCGCCCTCACCTACCGGCTGGAGCGGATCCACCAGCTGACCGGCTCCGACCCGTCCGACCCGATGCACCGCTACACCCTCCAGACGGCGGTGATCGGGGCCCGGCTGCTGGACTGGCCCGCGAAGGATGTGTGAGCCGCCCGCCCGCTGTTCCCTGGTCCTCCCCTCCCCAGCCCTCCCCTCCCCGGTCCTGCCGGGTCCCGGCAGGACCGTGCGCCGGCGGCGCTCCCCGCATGCGGGCGGGCCGCCCTCCGCCTAGCGTGATCACTCGGGGGAATTCGGCGGTGTGCGCTACGAGGGAGATCCGCACCATGGCCCGACACGCGCGTCAGCCACGGGAGTCGGCCGAGGGCGGGGAGGAGCGAGGCCCGTCCCACCGGTGGTGGGTGCTGGGGGTGATCGGGCTCGCCCAGCTGATGGTGGTGCTCGACGCGACGATCGTGAACATCGCGCTGCCCTCCGCCCAGCAGGCTCTCGGCTTCAGCAACGGCAACCGCCAGTGGATCGTGACGGCGTACGCCCTCGCCTTCGGCTCGCTGCTGCTGCTCGGCGGCCGGATCGCCGACCTGGTCGGCCGCCGGGTGGTGTTCCTGACCGGACTGGTCGGCTTCGCGGTGGCCTCGGCGATCGGCGGTGGCGCCCCGAGCTTCGAGGTCCTGGTGGTGGCCCGCGCCCTCCAGGGCATGTTCGGCGCGCTGCTGGCCCCCGCCGCGCTCTCCCTGCTCACCACGACGTTCACCGTCCCGAAGGAGCGCGCGAAGGCCTTCGGTATCTACGGGGCCATCGCGGGCGCGGGCGGCGCGGTGGGCCTGCTGCTCGGCGGGGTGCTCACGGAGTACCTGAACTGGCGCTGGTGCCTGTACGTGAACCTGCTGTTCGCGCTCGTCGCCTTCCTCGGCGGCTGGCGGCTGCTCGACGCGGGTGCGCCCGCCGACCGCCCGAAGCTCGACATCCCGGGGACCGTGCTGGTCTCGGCCGGGCTCTTCTGCATCGTGTTCGGATTCTCCAGGGCCGAGACCCACCCGTGGAGTTCACCCGACACCTGGGGGTTCCTGCTGGCCGGGGCGGTGCTCGTGGCGGCGTTCGCGTGGTGGCAGACCAGGGCCGCGCATCCGCTGCTGCCGATGCGGGTGGTGCTCGACCGGGACCGGGCCGCGTCGTTCCTCGCGATGTTCATCTCCGGCGGCGGCCTGTTCGGGGTGTTCCTGTTCCTCACGTACTTCCTGCAGAAGAGCCTGTTCTACTCGCCGGTCAGCACCGGCCTGGCGTTCCTGCCGATGATCGCCGTCATGATCGTGACGTCCGTGACGACGACGAACGTCCTGGTGCCGAGGCTCGGCGCCAAACCGATCGTGCCGCTCGGCATGGGTCTCGCGGCGGGCGGCATGGTGTGGCTGACCACCCTGGACCTGAACAGCACCTATCTCGCCCATGTGCTGCCCCCGCTGATCTGCCTGGGCCTCGGACTGGGCATGATCTTCGCCACCGCGATGAACCTGGCCACCGCCGGGGTCTCACCCCGTGACGCCGGAGTGGCCTCCGCGATGGTCAACACCAGCCAGCAGGTGGGCGGCTCCATCGGTACGGCGCTGCTGAACACCCTCGCCACCAGCGCAGCCGCCAACTACTTGGTCGGCCGCCGCCCGACCCCGGCGGCCGTCGCCCAGGCCCAGCTGGAGAGCTACTCCACCGCGTACTGGTGGTCCGCGGGCTTCTTCGCCGTCGGGCTCCTGGTCACGGTGATCCTCTACCGCCGGGGCGTGCCGAAGTCCCACCCGGTGGAGGAACCCGCACCCGTACGGACCTGACCCCGCCCCTCAATGGTCGCTTCCGGTGGGCCGGGCGCCCTCCGTGAGACGTACGAACGCGATGGCCTCGCCCACGCTCCGGTAGTCCGCCTCGCTGCCGTCGACGGTGAACCCCATGTACGCGCAGAGCCGCCGCGCGATCCGGGGGTGCCGGGGCGCGTACCGAGCCATCAGCTCGCCGCCCTCCTCGGCCGGCAGATCGGCCGCCGTCACCGCGTGGAACCGGCGGCCGACCTGCACGGTGGCCTGCGGCGTGTGTTTCAGATTGCGGTACCAGTCGGCGGCCGTCCCGAATCCGGACGCCACGGTCCAGCTCCGCCGGCCGTCCACCGTCGCGGACTCGACGACCTCGACGGCGGTCCGGCGCGGCTGTCCCGAGGTGCGCCCGGTGTGGACGAGGAGCAGCAGGCGTCCCCGGAACAGTGGTCCGAGGCCGGCCCGGAACATATGGACCGGCAGCCGGACAGCGGTACGCCGCCAGCCGGCCTGAGGAGCCGGGTGCCGGGGTTCGGGCGAAGCTTCGGAGCGATGCGTCACGGTGCAAACGTTGCACAATCCAAAGGTGTGCGCCACCGTCGCACGCCGTGGACCGGGTACCGGTACGACATCTTTCGGTCACGGTCGCGCCAGGGTTCGAGTACTGCCGGCCGGCACGGTACAAAGGGGCATGGCCGCGCACGAACAGGCACACGAACAGGCATCTGCGAAACGACCGCCCGCCCCGGGCAGGGGCGACGTCGATGCGGTGACGCGGGCCGTGCTGACCGCGTCGAGACTGCTGGTGGCCGTCTCCGCACGGTCACTGGCGGCGGTCGAGGACCGGGTGACGCTGCCGCAGTTCCGGCTGCTGGTGGTCCTCGCCACGCACGGGGACGCCAAGCTGGTCTCGCTGGCCGAGCGGCTGGGCGTCAATCCGTCGACCGCGATGCGCATGCTGGACCGGCTGATCGTCGCCGGTCTGGCCGAACGGCAGGTCAACCCGGCCAACCGCCGCGAGACGGCGCTGCGGGTGACCCCGGAGGGCCTCCAGCTGGTCGAGGACGTCACGGCCGGCCGCCGCCGCGAGATCGCCTCGATCGTCGAACGCCTCGCGCCGGAGCAGCGGTCCGCGCTGATCGAGGCGCTGACGGCGTTCACCGCGGCGGGCGGCGAGCCGACCGTGTCCGGGGGCGGCGCGGACGCGTACCCCCTGGGCTGGTTGCCCGACCTCCCCGCCGCCCAGGACGACTGAGGGTCAGTCGGCGGTCGGAGCCAGCTCCTCCTGCCGCGCGGGCACCGGCGCGGCGGGAACGGTGCCGCTACCGGCCCCGGGAGCCGGGCCGCCGTCCTGGCCGCGCCACTTCTTGATCAGCTCGACCGTGGGCTGGGTCCAGCGCGCGGTGAGCGGGCCGACGATGACCAGGATCAGGACGTACGCGGTGGCCAGGGGGCCGATGCGGGGCTCGGTCGCCACGGCCAGACCGGCGATGACGATGGAGAACTCGCCGCGGGCGACGAGCGTGCCGCCGGCCCGCCAGCGCCCGCGCGACCCGATACCGGCCCGCCGGGCGGCGTACCAGCCGGTGGCGATCTTGGTGAAGACGGTGACGACGGCCAGCAGCGCGGCCGGGAGCAGCACCGGCGGGATGTCCGAGGGAATGGTGGAGAGCCCGAAGAACACGAAGAAGACGGCGGCGAAGAGATCCCGCAACGGGGTCAGCAGCTTGCGCGCTCCCTCCGCGACCTCGCCGGAGAGCGCGATGCCGACGAGGAACGCCCCGACGGCCGCCGAGACCTGCAACTGCTGGGCCACCCCGGCGACCAGCACGGTCAGCCCGAGCACGACGAGCAGCAGCATCTCGGGATTGTCGGAGGACACGGCCCGGCTTATCAGCCGTCCGTGCCGCAGCGCGAGATAGAGCACGAATCCGACGGTGCCGAGCGCGACGAGCAGCGCGATGCTCCCCCCGGCGAAGCCCACGCCCGCGAGCATCGCGGTGAGCAGCGGCAGATAGACGGCCATCGACAGGTCCTCGATGACCAGCACCCCGAGGATGACGGGCGTCTCCCGGTTGCCGAGCCGTCCCAGATCAGCCATGACTTTGGCGATCACCCCGGACGACGAGATCCAGGTGACCCCGGCCAGCGCCACGGCCCCCACGGGCCCCCACCCGAGCAGCAGCGCGGCGACGGCCCCCGGCGTCGCGTTGAGCACGAAGTCCACGGCACCGGACGGGTACTGCGTCTTCAGACTGGTGACGAGCTCACTGGCGCTGTACTCCAGACCCAGCAGGAGCAGCAGCAGGATGACACCGATCTCGGCGCCGACGGCGGTGAACTCCTCGCTGGCCCTGAGCGGCACCAGCCCGCCCTTTCCGAACGCGAGTCCGGCGATCAGGTAGAGGGGGATCGGCGAGAGCCCTATTCGCCCCGCGAACCGCCCGATGATGCCCAGCCCCAGAATGACGGAGCCGAGCTCCACCAGTAGTGCGGTCGTGTCGTGCACGATCAGCCCTCCGCAATGATTTCGGAGAGCGTGTCCACGCCCTCGCGCGTACCGACGGCGACGAGCGTGTCCCCGATGGCCAGCCGGAAGTCCGGCCCAGGTGACGGATGCGCACTGTGCGTACGCAACACGGCCACGACCGAGGCCCCGGTCCGGGTCCGCGCCCGGGTGTCCCCGAGCAGCCGGCCGCCGTAAGGGGAACGCGTCCCGAGCGGTATGTGCTCGGTGACCAGATCAATGCCATCGGTCCGTACGGCGTCGATCGGCGCAGCGTCGATGAGGTGCGCGAGCCCGGTCGCCTCCTGTGGAGTAAGGGGTACGGAGAGCCGGCACGAATCAGGATCGTCCTGGTCGTAGAACCCGATGAACCGGCGCCCGTCGTGGTGCACGACGACGGAGATGTGCTGGCCCGATTCGGTGGTGTAGTCGTACTGCACTCCGACTCCGGGCAGCGTGGTGCGGTGGGTTCCCATGACTTCCTCCCGAGGAGTGCGACGCTTACAGAGCGCACTTGGTGATCTCTTTAGTCCCCCGTTACTTTAACGGGACTCTCTGTGGTGCCTCGGGTGCGGGTTTTCGCGTCCGGGGCGGTCGGGGCGGCCGGGTGGTCCGGGTGAGTGGGGAGGCGGACGGTGGTTCCCGGGCTTTGGCCGGGGAGGGTGCGGGGCGGGCGGTGCGTCCGGCGCTGAGGGACTTGCTCATCGGTGCCTGACTTCGCGATGCTGCTCCGGAATGGCAGGCTGCCTCCGCAGAACCCGATGTCAGGCAGTCTGCTCCCCGCGCGTACGGGGGTGACCCGTGGCGATGCTCCAGCAGCAGCGGCAGGCCTGCTCCCCGCGGATGCGGGGATGAACCCTCGCCGGGGCGACGACTACCGCCTCAACACCCTGCTCCCCGCGGATGCGGGGATGAACCCAAGGACCAGGTGGAGCGTATGGTCCAAGCCGCCTGCGCCCACCCCACCCCCGGCACCCCTCCACCCTCGAAGCCAGCCCGGCCCGGCGCAGCGCCCCGCCCCCGCCCCCGGACGCGCGCCCCCCGCCCCCGGACGCGCGCGTGCCCGGACGGTATGGAACCGGCCGGGCACGTGCGTGTTGCTGGGGGCGGGGTCAGTCCGTGACCTCGATCTTGCCGTTCTGTGCGGTGGAGGCCGCGGCCGTTTCCGGCTGGGGCGGGATCTCCGACTTCGGGGTGGCGCCCCTGAGGTTCTTGAGCAGGGCGGTGAGGTCGACGCCCGTGGTGGAGCTGAGGAGCTCCATGCCCTGGGCGACGTTGTCCGTGACGGTGCGCGACAGCTGGCTCGCGCCGTCCGTCGAGATCACGGTCAGCTTGTCGATGGCGCTCAGCGGCTCGGACGCCTTGGCGACGACCTGCGGGAGTACCTCGACGAGCATCTGGAGCACGGCCGCGTCGCCGTACTGGGCGAAGGCGTCCGCCTTCTTCTGCATGGCCTCGGCCTCGGCCGAACCCCTCGCGGCGATGGCGGCGCCCTCGGCCTCGCCCTCGATGCGTACGGCGTCGGCGAGTGCGGAGCGGTGGAGCTTCTCGCCCTGGCCGGTCAGGCGGGAGCGTTCGGCCTCGGCCTCGGCCTCCTTGACCTGGGCGATGCGGCGGGCCTCCGCCTCCTGCTCGGCCTGGTAGCGGGCGGCGTCGGCGGGCTTGCGGACCTTGGTGTCGAGTTCGCGGTCCGTCAGTGCGGCCTGGCGCTCGGCGACCTTCTCCTGCTCCTGGAGGACTTCCTGCTGGCGGGCTGCCTCGGCGAGGGGACCGGCGGCGTTGGCCTTGGCTGCCGCCGCTTCCGTCTCGGCCTTGATCTCGGCCTGCTTCAGGTAGTACGTCCGCTCGGCGATGGCGATCTCTTCGGCGGCCTTCAGCCGGGCCTGCTCCGAGGCGCGGCGGGCGATCGCCTCGGCGATGTCCGCCTCCTGCTTGGCGCGGGCGGCCTCGGGGCGGCCGAGGTCCTCCAGGTAGGAGCCCTCGGTGGTGATGTCCTGGATCTGGAAGGCGTCCAGGATCAGGCCCTGGCCGGACAGGCTGGCCTCGGCCTCCTCCGCCACCTGGCCGGCGAACGCGGCCCGGTCACGGATGATGTCCTCGACCGACATCCGGCCGACGATGGCGCGCAGTGCGCCGGAGAGCACTTCCTGGGTGAAGCCGACGATGCCGTCCTGCTGCTGCAGGAAGCGCTGGGCGGCGGCCCGGATCGCGTCCTCGCTGCCGCCGACCTTGACGATCGCGACGCCTTCCAGGTTGGACTTCACGCCACGCAGCGTGACGGCCCCGCGCACGGCGATCGGGATGTGCCGGCTGGACAGGTCCAGGGTGAACTTCTGCTGGACGAACGGGACGACGAAGACGCCGCCACCGACGACGACCTTCTGGCCGCTGTTGTCGATGCTGGCCCGCCCGGTCACCGGGTCGACGGACTTCTTGCCGCGGCGGCCGGTGATGATGAACGCCTCGCTGGGCCCGGCCACCTTGTAGCGGGAGATGACCACGAGGGCCAGCAGGACGAGGAGTACGACGACTCCGACAATGGCGATCAGTACTGGACTCATAAGGGTGTCCCCCTCTGCCTCCCGACGGGGACGGCAGTTCTGTTGCGAGCGGTAGTGGGGTGGCCGGTTCGCCGGCTCAGCGTTCGACGGGGCGGACCGAGACCGAGGTGGTCGAGAGCGCCGCCTCGACCCAGATCTCGGTGCCGCGTGCGACCGGCACCGGGCTCTTGGCCGACAACTTCACGACCTGACCCCCCAGCCGCAGCAGTACCTCTCCGTAGCCGTCGGCCGGAATGGCCGTGACCACGGAGCCGGCCGAGCCGACGAGATCCGCTTCCCGCGGCGCGGCGTTGGTCTGGTCCCGCATGAGGGCCTGGCTGAACTTCCAGGTCAGCCAGGCGGCGACCAGTCCGGCGACGATACCCGCCGCGACGGCTGCGAATGTACCGACGCCGGTCGTGCCGAGCACGATGGCGCCGCCGAAACCGAGCATCGAGACGAAACCGGCGATCACCGGAAGGGAGAGCAGCCCGTCGAAGAGGCCGTCCAGCACGCCCCCGAAGAGGCCTTCGAGTATTCCGTCGAAGATCAGGGACAGTGCGAGCAGCACGACTCCCGCAATGCCGAGACCGAGAAACAAGGTCACGTGATCACCCCTCCCGGTCTGCGGAATCCCCCGAACATTTTCCGTCGAACTGGCTGGATGGTCCCATACATACCGGTCCGGCGACACTGCCGGGTCCCGGCAGTCTTCTAAGTGTTCTGAATGCCGGAGAGGTGGCCCGCCAGTGTGTCCAGTGACTGGAACGTGGCCCCGAGGAGCGCCACGTGCTTCCAGCGCAGCACCCCTTCGGCGTCGATCAGGAACACCGCCCGGCGCACTCCGATGCCCGGCGCCGCCACCCCGTACGCCCGCGCGATGTCACGGCCGGTGTCCGCCAGCAGCGGCATCCGCAGGCGGTGGGCGCGGGCGAAGGACTCGTGGCTGTCCACGTCCTGCGGGCTGATCCCCCAGACCTCGGCGTCGAGTCCCTCGAAGGTCTCCATGCCGGAGGAGTACGAGCAGAGCTGCTTGGTGCACACGGCCGTGTTGTCGCCGGGGTAGAAGGCGAGGACCACGGCCCGGCCGCGGGCGGCGGAGAGCGTGTAGTCGCGGCGTTCGAACGTGTCACCGTCGAGCGCTCCGCCGGCGAGTGTGAAGTCCTGGACGGTGCTGCCGAGCTGTGGTGAAGATCCCATGGCGTGTCCTTTGGTTTCCGGCGCCGCGGCGGGTGGTGCCGCCCCTGCTCCGTACAGCATGCTCGGTACGGCCGCACCCATCCGCACCGGAGGTACGCATGACGCCACGACGACCGCCCGGGGCTGCGGTACTCCTGCTGCACGGCGGACGGGAGACCGGGCTCGGGGCGCCGCCGCCCGGACCGCTCAACCTGCCCGCGGTGCGGATGCGGCCGTTCGCGCACGCGCTGGGGCGGGCTCTGCCGGGGGACGTCCTGGTGCACGCCGTCCGGTACGGGCACCAGGGCTGGAACGGGTCCCGGGCGGACCCGCTGCGCGATGCCGTGCGCGCCCTGGACGAGCTGCGGCGGGCGGCGGGGGAGATCCCGGTGGTGCTGGTGGGGCACTCGATGGGGGGTCGCGCGGCACTGCACGCCGCCGGGCACCCGCTGGTACGGGGTGTGGTCGGCCTCGCTCCGTGGTGCCCGGACGGGGATCCGGTCGAGCAGCTCGCCGGGCGGGACGTCGTCCTCGTGCACAGCACCCGCGACCGGGTCACCAGCCCGGTGGCCTCCGGCACGCTCACCGCACAGGCCCGCCGGGCCGGGGCCCGTACCTGTCTGGTCACCGTGCACGGCAGCGGCCACGCGATGCTCCGCCGGGCTCCCGCCTGGCACCGGCTGACCGCGGCCCTGGCCGGCGGGCTGCTGGGGCGGGCGCCGTTCCCCGGCCCCGTCGCCGAGGCCCTGCTGCTGCCGCCGGAGGCCCCGGCCGAGGACGGGACGGTCGATCTGGACCGGCTGCGCGCCGACGGCGCGGAATCCGGGGCGAGCCGGGCGGGATGGGTGGCGCCTCCGGTCCGCCCGCGCTGATCAGCGGCGGGCGGTCTGGGGATGCGGGGGCGGTGCGGGCAGTCGACGATGAACGGGCCGGGCAGTCGGGCGGCCCGCGCCCTGCCCCAGGAGGTTGCCTTGCAGGCCGATGAGCACGCCGACAGTCCGACGCCGCTCGACTCCGTGGCGCTCGCGGCCGTGATCGCCGGTACCACGGCAGCGGTGGGCGTCCTCGACACCGAGCTGCGCTACCTCTACGTGAACCCGGCCCTCGAACGGATCAACGGCATCCCGGCCGCCGCGCACCTGGGCCGTACGGTCGCCGAGCTACTGCCCGAGATCGACGCCCGCGAGGACCTGATGCTGGCGGTGCTCGCCGACGGCCGGACGCGCGAGATCGCATCGAGCGGCCAGACGCCCGCCGCTTCCGGCACCCTCCGGCGCTACTGGCACGGCGCGTACCACCGGCTGGAGGTGGCCGGCCGGGTGGTGGGCGTCGCCGCCGTCCTGATGGAAGTCATGGCCTCCGACGCGGAGCAGCGACAGCTGGCCCAGGCCCGCCGCCATCTGAGCCTCCTGGATGCCGCGAACACCCGCGTCGGCACCACGCTCGACTTGGACACCACCTGCGCCGAGCTGGTCGACCTCGTGGTTCCGGGGCTCGCCGACCTCGCCACGATCGAGGTCTTCCCGCCGGACGTCGCCCCGCCGGTGCGCCCCGCACCGCCCGGGGTGACCCGGCTGAGGCGGGCGGCGCTCACGGCGGTGGCGGGGCTGCGCGAGCGGCTCGCGCGGTTCGGGGTGGCCGGCGACTACGTCGACTACCAGGAGGACGCGGCCGTGACGCGCTGCCTGGCCACCAACCAGCCGGTCGTCGAGAACCTCACGGGCGACCAGCAGCTGGGCCGCCTGGCGCCCTCCCCCGAGCGGGTCGCCGCCTACCGGGCCCTCGGGATGCACTCGGCGGTCATCGTGCCGGTCTCCGTGCGCGGCGGGCCGATCGGTGTGCTCGGCCTGGTCAGGGCCGGGGACTCGCCGACCTTCACCGAGCAGGACGTGGTGGTCGCCAGGGAGCTCGCCGGACGGGCCGCCGTCGACCTCGACCACGCGCGCCGTTTCACCCACGAGCACACCATCGCCCTGGAACTCCAGCGCTCCCTGCTCTCCGAGCCGCGCCAGCCGCACCCGCACATCGAGGTCGCCACCCGCTATCTGCCGGCCGACCGGAGCGTGCTGGTGGGCGGCGACTGGTTCGACATCATCCCGCTGCCCGACGGACGCCATCTGAAGGCGATCGGCGATGTGATGGGGCACGGGGTGGAGGCGGCCGTCGCGATGAGCCACTACCGCTCGCTGCTGCGGCTGCTCGCCGACGAGAAGCTGCCGCCGCACCGCATCCTGGAACAGCTCGACCGGATGGTGGAGCGGTCCGGTCTCGACCGGGCGGCGACCTGTCTGCTCGCGGTGGTCGACCGGTCCGGCGGGACGTGCCAGGTGTCGAGCGCGGGCCATCTGCCGCCGGTCTTCATCGACCCCGGGGCGGCGGGTACCCGGCTGGGCGACGTACCGGCGGGGCCGCCGCTCGGCACCGGGTTCGGCGGCTACCGGACGACGGAGGTGCGGTGCGCGCCGGGAACGGTGCTGTTCATGTACACCGACGGCCTGGTGGAGCGGCGCGGGGAGGACATCGACGTGTCCGTCGGCCGGCTCCGGGAGCTGAAGCTGCCGGCGAGCCGGAATCTGGAGGACCTGGTCGACGAGGTGCTCGACCGCTTCGGTCCGGGCGCCGAGGACGACATCGCGGTGATGGCCTCGCGTACCCGTCGCACCCACGGCGGCGGGCCCGGAAGGTGGTGAGCCCGGGTGCGCTGTCAGTGGCGGCTGCGAGGATCGTGTCATGAAGCCCTTCCTCCTCGCCGACATCGAAGCAGCGGTCCGCAGCAGCTGGGGCGCCGACACCACTACGCCCGAGTACCGGCCGCGCTGGACCCCCGCCAACCCCGCCCGGGACCAGTGCGGGGTCACCGCCCTGGTCCTGCACGACCTGCTGGGCGGTGACCTCGTACGCGGTGAGGTCCGGGTCGGCGGGGTGCGCACGGACTACCACTGGTGGAACCGGCTGGGCCCGGGTACGGAGATCGACCTCACCCGCGAGCAGTTCGCCCCCGACGAGATCGTCACCGAGGGCACGGCGGTTCCCCGGCCCCCGGAGCTCGTCCGCCTGCGCGAGGAGTACGAGCTGCTCCGGGACCGGGTCCTGGGGCTGCTCCAGGGGAGCGCCGCACCGGGTGAGGACCGGGCCGGCGGTCAGCCCAGTTCCAGGCTGGTGATGCCGAACAGCCCGGTGTGATCGATGTCCGGCGCCGGCCCGGTGTACATGCGGGCCGTCTCGAACGACGGGGTGAGCCCGAGCTGTCCGGCGAGCCGCACCGCGGCCGGGTTGACGTCGGGTACGTCCACGGCGACCGGGGTGGACGGATCGGTCGCCGCGAGCGCGCTCACCAGGGCGGCGGCCGTCTCCGGCGTGGCCGCGTACAGCGGGCCGATGCGCGAGGACGTACGGCAGGCGCGCAGCACGGCGAGTCCCTGCACCTCCCCCTCGCGCAGCGCGACCAGCGCGGTGCGGCCGGGGGTGGTGGTCCAGGCCGCCAGGAAGCCGTCGCGCTCCGCCGGGAAGAACCGGCGGTCGTACGCGGTGACCTGGCCGAAGGGCAGGGTGCGGGCGTCGGCCAGGGTGACACCGGACGGCGGCGCGATGTCCACCGGCACCAGCCCCTCGTACCGCATGTTCGTCCAGACCGGGCGGAAGCCGGACCTGCGGTAGTTGGCCTGCTGCTCCACCACCCCGTCGAGGCCGGTGTTCCGCCCGTCCAGCCGGGCCGTCCCGGTGGCCCAGACCCGGCTGCCGTAGCCCCGGCCGCGCAGCTCCGGGCGGGTGAGGTAGAAGCCCAGGAAGCCGTGGTCCGCGCCGTAGCGGATCACGGAGACGCAGGAGACGGGCGTGCCGTCGAGCCTGCCGATCAGGAAGCCGCAGGGATCGGCGGCGAAGAAGGCCTGGCCGTCGGTCAGGCCCGGGTTCCAGCCCTCGGCATGGGCCCAGTCCGCCATCATCCTGATGTCGTCCGCGCTTGCTGTGGTGATCTCGAATGTCGGCACGGGACAAGCCATACCCGGGTGCCGGCCGTTCCACGACAGTCCGCCGCGCTTACGACCCGGTGCGCGACAGGGAGCGCACCAGGTCGTTACCACCCGGTCCAGAGCAGGTGGTTGACGAGCAGGGCGACGGCGGCCTGGGCGGCCAGCCGGCCGCGGCGGCCGGGCGTGGGCAGCAGCGCGGTGGCGGGCAGCAGCCAGAGCATGAAGGGCTGCCAGATCCGTTCGGTCTCCGCCTTGCTCATCCCGGACAGGTCGGCGGCCAGCAGCGCGAGGAACGCGGCGAGCACGAGCAGGACCAGCCGCTGCGGTGCGGCGGCGGTCCCCGTCCGCAGCGCGCCCACGGCCCCGGGTACGGCCGCTGCGCTCCGGCGCAGGCCCGCGACCGTCGCCGGTCCGACGGCGATCACGGTGCACGCGAGGTTGGCCCAGACCCAGTACCAGTACGGGCGGATTCCGCCCGCCGCCTGGTAGTAGCGCTCGACCAGCAGGTGGTACGCCTCCCACCAGTTGAACCCGGCCAGGGTGAAGGCGACCGGCACGACCAGGGCCCCGAGCACGAAGAACGGGACCGGCCGGGCGGTCCGGGCGAGCAGGAGAACGGCCAGGAGCAGCAGTGCGACGAGCGCCAGACCGTAACTGAGGTAGCAGGTCAGGCCGAACAGCAGCCCCGAGCCGAGGGCGGCCGCCGCGGGGCTGCGGACCTTGCCGGTCGCGGCCAGGGCCAGCAGCGCGACGGACCAGGCGGCGACGGCGGCGAAGTAGCCGTCCGCCGAGGTGCCGGCCCAGACCGCGACCGGTGCGAGGACCAGGAAGGGCGCGGCGCGGCGGGCGGTGCGCTCGTCGGCCAGCACGCGGACGGCGACCAGCGCGGCGACCGCGGCGGTGGTGCCGGTCACGATGCACCAGACCCCGGCCCAGGCGCCGCCGCCGAGCCCGACGCGGTCCAGCAGGACGAAGGTGAGGGTGGCGCCCGGCGGGTGTCCGGCGACATGGGTGGGCCAGTTGCCCGGCGGGCCGATCAGGATGTGGTCGTTGAAGCCGCGCAGGGCGGCGCCGATGTCGTCGAAGCGGCCGATGGCCCTGAGGTACTCGTGCTTGGTGGTGAGGCGTTCCGCGATGCCGCGGCCCCAGCCGTCGATCAGCGCCAGTGAGAAGACCCAGGTGAGCGAGGCGCCCCAGCAGCTCAGCAGCAGGGTCCGCCAGCGCAGCCGGTCCGCCAGGACGGGGCCGTACGCGATCACGGCCAGGGCCACCGCGGGCGCGGCGGCGGTCCCGGGCCCGATGTGCGGGTACCAGGTCGCGAGCAGCGGTGGCCAGTGGACGTACAGGACGCGGTCGAAGTCCTCGACGGCCCGGCCGACGAGCACGGCGGCGACGACGAGCAGTACGCCCGCGCCGGCCGCGGCCAGGTCGGGGCGGTGGCCGGTGCGGTGGTCGCTCTCCGGTTCGGTGCGCCGCTCCGTGCGGTCCTCGGTCTTCACCCACGCACGGTATGCACGCCGGGGCGGCGTGGGCGGGCGCTGACGGGGCGCGTCACCGAACCGTCAGATTCCGCACCCGGCCGGGGCCGTCGCGGACCGCAGTCGGATGACGTCAGCGTTTCGTCAGGAGTCGTACGAGCCCTGCCCCGGCACCCCGGGCATAGCGTCGGGCCATGGGCGACAGACGTCGGTTCCGACGCTTCAGACTTCCCGCTTCCCTGCCCGGCCCCTCCTCCGGCCGCGCCGCCGGGCTCCTGGAGCGGACCCCCTCCGCGCCCGGCTTCTGGCGCAGCCCGGTGCGCGGGGTCCGGTTCACCGCGGTGCTCGGGCTCGTCCTGCTCGGTGGGATCACGCTGCTGTTCGTGACCGGTCTGCTGTCGTACGCCGCGTACAACCCGGACCTGAATCCGGTCAACGACAAGACGCCGGACAAGGGGCTGCTGGGCTTCTACCTCTTCGCCTGGCCGACCGGTCCGCACTGGCTGTACCGGCTGACGCAGGGGCTCCACGTCACCGTCGGCATCGTGCTCGTCCCGGTCCTGCTGGCGAAGCTCTGGTCGGTGGTGCCGAAGCTCTTCGTACTGCCGCCGGCCCGGTCGGTGGGCCATGCGCTGGAGCGGCTCTCGCTGCTGCTCCTGGTGGGCGGGGCGCTGTTCGAGTTCGTCACCGGACTCCTCAACATCCAGCTGGAGTACCTGTTCCCGGGCTCCTTCTACCCGCTGCACTTCTACGGGGCGTGGGTGTTCTTCGCCGCGTTCCTCGCCCATGCCGGGCTGCGGGCGCCGCAGGCCGTACGAGTGCTGAGGTCGGGCGCGCTGAGCGGGCACGTGCCGGGGGACCCGCTGGCCTCTCCGGCCCCGGCCGCGCCGACGCTCTCCCGGCGCGGCGCGCTGGCCATGGTGGGCGCCGGTTCGCTGGTCCTGCTGATCACCTCGGCGGGCCGGAGCTTCGACGGGCCGCTGCGGCAGATCGCGCTGCTCACCCCGCGCGGCGCCGCCGAACCCGGTTCGGGCCCCAACGGTTTCCAGATCAACAAGACCGTCGCCGCTGTCGGTGTCACCGCCGCCGAGACGGGGGAGGGCTGGTGGCTGACCGTCAGCGGGCCCGCCGGGGACCTCCGGTTCACCCGGGAGCAGCTGCTCGCCATGGACCAGTACAGCGCGGCCCTCCCGATCGCCTGCGTGGAGGGCTGGTCCACCTCGGACCAGTGGTGGCGCGGCGTACGCCTGAAGGACCTGGCGGAGCTCGCCGGGTACCCGCGCAACCCGCCCGGGGTGCTGGTGGAGTCAGTGCAGCGCAGCGGTCCGTTCCGCCGGGCGGCGCTCCGCGACAACCAGGTCCGCGACCCCCGTTCGCTGCTGGCGTTGCAGGTCAACGGTGAGGACCTGTCCCCCGACCACGGATATCCGGCACGGATCATCGTCCCGGCCGCGCCCGGCGTGCTCAACACCAAATGGGTGTCCCGGCTGACCTTCGGAGAGCTGTGAGGAGAGCGGTGAGGAGAGCGGTGAACAGGTTGAACCCCAGCGGCCTGGTGCGGCGTTGGTACGGGGAGGGCCCGCTGCACCTCCTCCTGACGGCCGCGTCCTTCGCCCTGGCGGGATACGCGGGGGTGCGGCTGCTGGCGGGGGACGCGTTCGGCGTCGTCGTCTGGTTCGTCGGCGCGGCCCTCGTGCACGACCTGGTCCTGGTTCCGCTGTACGCGGGCGCGGACCTGCTGCTGCGGCGCTCGCTCGGCCCGCGTCCCGGCCTGGTCAACTTCGTCCGGGTGCCGGCCTTCCTGTCCGGCCTGCTGCTGCTGATGTGGTGGCCGCTGATCACCCGGCACACGAGGCGCTACGAGCCGGCGAGCGGGCTCTCCCCCGATGTGTTCCTGGGCAACTGGCTGCTGATCACGGCCGCGCTGTTCGTGCTGTCGGCGCTCTGGCTGGTCGTCAGGACGCTGCGGCTGCGGCGCAGGGAGACGAAGGTGCGGCCGTCCGCCTCCCACTGATCGACGGCGGTCCAGCCGAGGAGTCCGGCGCAGCGCAGCAGTGCCGGTGTGCCGAGCCGGGCCCAGGGGAAGGGCGCGGCGGGCGCGGCCCGGTCGGCGCGTCCGTCGTCCAGCCGGACCCGGACCCGCTCGTCGATGTCCTGCGGCGCGGTCTCCGCGATGAGCAGCCCGCCGGGGGCGAGCAGGGCCGCCGTCCGGTGCAGGAGCCCGCGCGGGTCGCCGCCGATGCCGATGTTGCCGTCGACGAGCAGGACGGTGCCCCAACGGCCCTCACCCGGAAGGGGTTCGAAGACCGAGCGGTGCAGCGCGGAGCCGCCGAGCCGCAGGGTGCGGGCCACCGCCGCCTCGCTCACGTCGATGCCGAGCGCACGGTGGCCGCGGGCCGCCAGCGCCGCGACCAGCCGGCCGGGCCCGCACCCGATGTCCAGGACGGGCCCCTCGCAGCGGTGCAGCGCGGACAGGTCGGCGGAGTCCGCGCCCGCGCACCAGCGTTCCACGTCCAGCGGCAGCAGCCAGCCGTCCGTACGGCGCAGGAACAGCGGGCCGTGGCCGTTGCGCAGGGCGTCGGCGTACGGGTCGGTGCTCCAGGAGGAGGTGTCCGGGTGCGGCGGGCGGACCGTTCCGTGCCGGGGAACCGTCCGGCTCATCGGGCCACCGCCCCGGTCATACCGGCGAGTGCGGAGGCGAACCGGCCGTGCGGCGCCAGGGCGGCGACGTCCACGGCGTCGGCGGCCGTGTCCACGTCCCGCAGCCTGGGCAGATCACGCACCGTCAGTCCGGCGCCGACCAGCCGCCGGCGCTGCACCGCGCCGGTTTCCGGCACGGACATCGGCACCCCGCGCAGCAGCTCCGGGTCCGGCTCGGCCAGGCCCAGCGCCCAGAAGCCGCCGTCCTCGGCCGGGCCGAACCAGGCGTCGCAGCCGTCCCGGGACCCGGGGCAGAGCGCGGGCGCCAGATCGGCGGCGGTGATCTGCGGGGTGTCCATGCCGATGAGGAGCGTCGGCCCCGTGCTGCCGCCGAACGCGGCGGCCAGCCGTTCGTCGAGGCCGCCCGTGCACTGGCCCACCACCTCGATGCCCGGCGGCAGCCAGGGTCCGGGCGCCCCGTCGAGGACGAGCACCCGCCGCGCGGCGGGCAGCGCGAGGACGGTGCGCAGGGTGTCGGCGAGCGAGGCCTCGGCGAGCCGTGCGGCCTCCTGCGGGGTGAAGGGAGGCGTCAGCCGGGTCTTGACCCGGCCGGGCAGCGGTTCCTTGGCGATGACCAGCAGGGTCACCGGCCCGACGGGCGGGGTCCCGCCGACGGCCCCGGTTCCGGTGGCGGGTCCGGCCTCGGCGCGGTTCGTCGTCCCGGTCGTTCCGGTTCCGGCACGGTTCGCCCCGCCGGCCGCGCCGGTACAGGCGGCCGGGTTCACCGGGACGCCCCCACCGCGACCGGCGCCTCGCCCAGCACCGCGCGCATGTCGCGCACCGCGTGCCAGGTGCCCCGCCAGGTGCCGGTGACCTTCGACTTCCCGGTGCGCGAGAGGTAGGGGACGTCCGTCTCGGCCACCCGTAGCCCCGCGTCCGCCGCCCGCACCACCATCTGCAACGGGTATCCGCTGCGCCGGTCGGTGAGGCCGAGCGCCAGCAGGTCAGCCCGGCGCCCGGCGCGCATCGGCCCCAGGTCGTGCAGCCGCAGCCCGGTACGCCGGCGCAGCAGCCGGGACAGCGCCAGATTGCCCGCACGGGCGTGCAGGGGCCAGGCGCCGAGCCGGTCGGGGCGACGGCGGCCGAGCAGCAGATCGCTCTCGCCGTCCGCGATCCGGCGGACGAAGCCGGGGAGCAGCCCGGGGTCCAGGGACCCGTCGCAGTCGCAGAAGCAGACGAACTCCGCCTCGGCGGCGAGCAGCCCGGCGTGGCAGGCGGAGCCGAAGCCGCGCCGCGGCTCGTGCACCACCGTCGCGCCGAGCGACCGGGCCAGTTCGGCCGAGCCGTCGGTGGAGCCGTTGTCGACGACGATGGCGCGCCAGCCGCGCGGGACGGCGCCGAGCACCCCGGGCAGGGCGGCGGCCTCGTCCAGGCAGGGCAGCACGATGTCGGCGCGGGGGCCGGAGATATCGGGGGAGTCGGTCACCCGGCTCACCCTACGGAGCGTAATCCGACAAATCGGGCCACGGATTCTTACGAAACGTGGACATCGACCGTGTGGCGGTGCCCACGCGCCCGGCGCGCGGGGAGCGGGTGCCAGGGTGGGGTCATGCAGCCCGCCGTTCCAGCCCGCCCGGCGCCGGGAGGCCGGGGAGCCGGGGGCGAGGCCTCCGGCCCCGGCCCCGCTCCCGGCCCCGCTCCCGGCCATGACCGGGTCCCCGCCCCCGGCCACGTTCTCGTCGTGGACGACGACCCGACCGTCTCCGAGGTCGTCGCCGGATACCTGACCGGGGCCGGCTACGACGTGGCCCGCGCGGCGGACGGCCCGGCCGCGCTGGAGTGCTTCGCCCGCCGCCGCCCCGACCTGGTGGTGCTGGACCTGATGCTGCCCGGCATGGACGGCTTCGAGGTCTGCCGCCGGATGCGGGCGCACGGGCGGGTACCCGTCATCATGCTCACCGCGCGCGGCGACGAGGACGACCGCGTCCTCGGCCTGGAGACGGGGGCGGACGACTACGTCACCAAGCCGTTCAGCCCGCGCGAACTCGTCCTGCGCGTCGATTCCGTGCTGCGCCGCGCCGGTGCGGCCGCAGTGCCCGCCGGACGCCCGGCGCTGCTCGAAGGCGCGGGCCTCGTCCTCGACCCGGCGGCCAGGCGTGCCACCCGGGACGGCCGGGTGCTGGCCCTCACCCTGCGCGAGTTCGACCTGCTCGCCTTCCTGCTGCGCCACCCGGGCCGGGTCTTCACCCGGGAGGAGCTGATGAGCGAGGTGTGGGGCTGGGACTTCGGTGACCTGTCGACGGTGACGGTCCATGTGCGCCGGCTGCGCGGCAAGGTCGAGGCGGACCCGGCCCGGCCGGAGCTGATCCGTACGGTCTGGGGTGTGGGCTACCGCCTGGACCTGCCGTCCGGCCCGCCGGCAACCCCCGCCCCGGCCCCCTCCGGAGCGCCGTCATGACCGACATACTCCTCATCGCGCTGTTCGCGTTCCTCGGCGCGGCCGCGGCCGGGCTGCTCGGCGCACTCGTCCTGCGGCTCTTCCGGCACCGCTCGCTCGTCGTCTCGCTGACCGTGGTCGCCGCGGTCGCCGTGACCGCGATGCTCGCCGGGACGCTGGCCGTCGCCTGGGCGATGTTCCTTTCGCCGCACGACCTGTCCGTGGTCACGACCGTCGTCGCGATGGCCGCCGTCGTCTCGCTCGTCACCGCGATGCTGCTCGGCCGCTGGGTGGCGGCGCGGAGCCGCGAGCTGACCCTTGCCGCCCGCTCCTTCGGCGACGGCGGCACCTTCGCGGCGCCCGCGGCCCCGGCCACCGCCGAACTCGCCGCCCTCACCCGGGAGCTGGCCGCCACCAGTGCCAAGCTCGACAGTTCACGTGAGCGCGAGCGCGCCCTGGAGACCTCGCGGCGGGAGCTCGTCGCCTGGATCTCGCACGACCTGCGCACCCCGCTCGCCGGGCTGCGGGCCATGTCGGAGGCGCTGGAGGACGGCGTGGCCGTCGACGCGCCGCGCTATCTGCGGCAGATACGCACCGAGGTGGAGCGGATGAACGACATGGTCGGCGACCTCTTCGAGCTCTCCCGCATCCACGCCGGTTCGCTCACCCTCAGCCCCACCCGGATCTCCGTGTACGACCTGGTGGGCGACGCGCTCGCCGGCGCCGACCCGCTGGCCCGCGAGCACGGCGTACGGCTGGTCGGCGACCGGATCGAGGCGGTGCCGGTCGAGGTCGACGGCAAGGAGATGAGCCGGGTCCTGGGCAACCTCCTGATCAACGCGATCCGCCGCACCCCCGCCGACGGCACCGTGGCGGTGGCCGCGCAACGCACCGGCGGCGGTGTGGTCCTGTCGGTGACCGACGGCTGCGGCGGCATCCCCGAAGAAGACCTGGCCAGGGTCTTCGACACCGGATGGCGCGGCACCCACGCCCGTACGCCCCCGGCCGGCGCGGGCCTCGGGCTCGCCATCGTGCGCGGGATCGTCGAGGCGCACGCCGGCCGGGCCGAGGTCCGCAACGTCACCGGCGGCTGCTGCTTCGAGGTCACCCTGCCGGTGGCGTGAGCGTGAGCGTGAGCGGGGGCGGCGGACGCCGGATCAGCGGGCCGGGCTCCCGGCCATGTCCCGCTGCGGGGCCGCCGCGAACTCCGCCATCCCCTCCGCGAAGCCCACCGCGGGCCTCCAGCCCAGCTCGTCGCGGAGCCGCCGGGAGTCGGCCGTGACATGGCGTACGTCCCCGAGCCGGTACTCACCGGTGACCGCCGGGGCCGGGCCGCCGTGGGCCGAGGCCAGGGCCGCCGCCATCTCACCGATGGTGTGCGGCTCCCCGCTCCCGGTGTTGTACGCGGCGAAGCCGCCCGGCCGGAGCCCGGAGACGGCCTCCAGCGACACCGCGTTCGCGGACGCCACGTCCCGCACATGAACGAAGTCCCGCCGCTGCGCCCCGTCCTCGAAGACCCGCGGCGACTCGCCCCGGGCCAGCGACGAGCGGAAGAACGAGGCGACCCCGGCATACGGGGTGTCGCGCGGCATCCCCGGCCCGTACACGTTGTGGTAGCGCAGCGACAGCGCCCGCCCGCCGGTCGCGCGCGCCCAGGCGGACGCGAGGTGTTCCTGGGCGAGCTTGGTGCTCGCGTACACATTGCGCGGGTCGACCGGCGCGTCCTCACCGACGAGCCCCGGGGTCAGCTCCGTACCGCAGGAGGGGCAGAGCGGCTCGAACCGGCCCGCGGCCAGATCGGTCTCGGCCCTCGGCCCCGGCCGGACCGGGCCGTGGAGCCGGCACTCGTAGCGGCCCTCGCCGTAGACCACCATCGATCCGGCGAGCACCAGGCTCCGCACCCCGGCCCCGGCCGCGGCGGCGAGCAGCACGGCCGTCCCGAGGTCGTTGCACCCGACGTACTGCGGGGCGTCCGCGAAGTCCTTGCCCAGGCCGACCATCGCCGCCTGGTGGCACACGGCGTCGATGCCGCGCAGCGCGCGGTCCACGGCCTCGCGGTCGCGGACGTCGGCCACGATCAGCCGGCTGTCGGCGCGCCGGTCCGCCCCCTCGCCGTGCGCCGAGGGGAGCAGGGCGTCGAGCACCACCGCCTCGTGCCCGGCCGAGGTGAGGGTCCGGACGATCTCCGACCCGATGAACCCGGCTCCGCCGGTGACCAGTACGCGCATGACGGCCACGCTAGGGCGCCGCGGCCGGTGGGCGGGGTTGCCGGGTCGGCACGTCACGGGACCGTAAGAACCGGACCCGTTCGGCGGCCCCGCCGGACAGCTCAGCCGAACAGGAACGCGCCTGCCGTGGCCGCGCCCAGCGCGGTCCCGGCGGTCACCTGGCCGACCGTGTGGTAGCCGAGCGTCACCCGTGACCAGCACACGGCAGCCGTCATCAGGTACCCGAACAGCCACCACGGCGAGTGGACCACGGCGAGCAGGGCGACGACGGCGGAGGCGACCGAGGCGTCCACCGAGATCTTCCAGACCGTGTTCACGGCCAGCAGGACGACCGTCATCGCCCAGAGCGCGAGCATCGCGGTCAGGATGCCGGTGGGGGCGCCGCCCAGCACCATCACCGCCGAACCGGTGCCGATGGAGCCGAGGATGACGAGGAAGATCGGGGCCCGCTTGGTGCGGTCGACGACATGGCGGTCGCCCCAGGTGCCGCGTCCGCGCTCCCACTCGATGTAGCCGGCCGGGACGATCCCGGCGCACAGGGCGCCGAGCAGTCCCCACAGCAGTCCCGTCCACTCGCCGGCCGCCGCGTATCCGGTCGCGAGCATCCCGGCGAGCAGGAGATTACGTGGCTGGAAGACATCGGTCACCGTACGGGCGGTGGAGGTGGTGCGGGAGGTCTCCGCGACGTCGGTGGTGCTCATGCCGTCTGCTCCTTCGCCGCTGCCGTGGAGGACTCCAGGACCTGCCGGGCCCGTTGTGCCGTGATCGTCCGGTACGCGGCGGCGACCCGGACCAGCCAGGCGACCTCGCCGTCCTGGTCGGTCGCGTGCTGGGTGCCGACGGCCGCCGCGTCCCCCGGGGCCGCGCCGTCGCCGTGGGCCGCGAGTGCCGCCTTGATCCAGTAGGCGTCGGTGAGCGGTCCCGTCCGCTCCCGGTCGGCGGCGGTGGCCTCGGCGGTGGCCTCGGCGGCTGCGAGAAGGGTGTCGGGGGCGTAGTGGCGCAGCTTCTCCACCGCGTCGGCGATGTCCGCCGCCCAGCGGTCGATCCGCAGGTCCGCCGGGGTGCCGAACCGGGTCAGCTCGCGGACCAGCGAGGCCGGGGGGTCGAAGGGCTGGTCGGGGAAGGCCGCCATCAACTCGTACCAGAGCGCGTGCAGCCGCACCTGGGCGCGCCAGAGCTTCGCCCGGCGGCGGACGTTGCTCAGGGCGGGGATGGAGGCGCCGACCGCGAAGAAGGCGAACAGCACCACCTGCGAGGCCTCGGTGATCTCGTCGAAGTCCAGCGCGAAGGCCTCGCTCGGCGGGTCGATCACGCTCACCCAGAGGAACAGCGTCCGGCTGACGGTGTATCCGACCCCGATGAACATCGCGAACGTCATCATGCCGAGGCCGATCCGCAGCCGGCGGAGCCCGGCACTCGCGGTGGCCAGCGCCCACTGGTAGGCGCAGACGGCGGACGCGGTGCCGAGGTAGAGGTAGAACACGCTCATGTAGAGCGTCGCGCCCCACTGTCCGGCGTGGTCGGCGACGAAGCGGTCCGAGGGGACGGAGCGGTCGACGACCGTGAAGAACAGCACCGTCAGCAGCACCAGCGTGGCGACCGACGCCTTCGCGGCGACCTGCTGGATCAGCCGGGCGAACCGTACGTGCCGCGGGACGTCCCCGGCGTCGGCGTACTGGCCGTAGATGGCGACGATGTAGCTGAGGATGGCGAGGATCGCGACGGTCGCCGTGTAGTGCTTGATCAGCACCGAGAGGTCGGTGACGGAGCTGTCGTTGAGCCCGATGCGCACGACCCGGGTCTTGGTCCACAGGGCGGCGGCGAATCCCGCGTAGCAGCCCCACAGGGCCCGGCGGCGGCGGTCGTCCTCGTCGCCCCAGAGGGCGGCCGGCATGCGCCACAGGGCGACGGCTGTCATCAGGCCGGCTATCAGGTAGCCGGCGAGGTCGAGCGGTGTCACGGCGGAAGTCCTCGGGGTGGGGGAAGGGTTCGGCTGCGAGACGGGGGCCGGGCCGGTGCTACGTGCGGCGGAACAGACCGCGGCGGCGGTGGGCGACCGGGAGGGAGAGCGAGTCGGCGAGCCGCCCCACCATGTCATCGCTCGTCACCTCCCTGGCCATCCGGGGGATGAGCGAGGCACCGAATTCGGCCATGCGTTCGTCGTGGGTGTCGTACTGCGCGCGGGCCTGCACGGCGTCCGGGGCCCGGAGCGCCTCGGCGCCGACGACCCGGGAGATCAGCGAGGTGTCGAAGACGGGCAGCAGCCGCTGGAGCTGCTCGGCGTCCAGCGAGGTGCCGTGGTCGAACCACTCGTGGCACAGCTCGTGCAGGATGACGTGCTGGGTCTGGTACGCGGTGGGGCGCCGGCGGTAGAGGACGAAGCTGGTCGCGCCGGCCTTCAGCCGCAGCCCGCAGGCGCCGTTGACGCGGGCCAGCCGGTCGGGCATCTCGTGCAGCACGATGGTGCGGCCGCCCGCCGTCTCCATGTTCGCCACCAGCCCGGCGATCGAGAAGGGCGCGGGCAGGGGGAGCCCGGCGAGTCCGGCCTCGCACTCTTTGCGCAGTCTGCGCAGGGACATGGGACTAACTCCGTGGTCCGCCGTCGGCCGGGCGCTGCCGGCTCTTCGCGTCCTCCAGCAGAGCGAGCGCGAACTGCAGCAGCTCCGGGGGCAGTCCCTCCTCGTCCAGTCCCCGTCCGGCCAGCCCGCTGATGTCCCCGGTGCGCCGCTTGGCCAGGAACTGAAGACCGTCGACGACGTCGTCGACGACCTCGGACTCCTCCTTGAAGAAGCGCCAGTCCACGCCGAAGCCGAGGCCGAGTGCCTTGAGGATGTCCTCGGACGGCTGGGTGACCTTGCCGGCCAGGATGTTGGAGAAGTAGCTGTGCGAGAGCGATCCGCCGCGCTCCTTGACCAGGTCCGCGAAGACCCGCCCCGAGATCTTCCGGCCGGGGAAGGTCTTCTCGACCATGTACTCGACCTTCTGCCGCAACGTCCGCAGTTCCGGCGCGCGTTCTTCGCCGCTGTCCATCCGGCCCCCCACGTGTCCGTCCCCCGCCCGGTGCCTGTCCGGCGCCGCGCGGTGTCCGATTCGGTCAACGGGCTCGTACTGTAACGAACCCCGGCCCGTCGCCCCCGGCGCGGGAGCCCATGAGCGGATCGCGGGTGTCCATGAGCGCATTCCGAACGTGGACGTAGTGGCACATCCTGCGACTGTGTACAGGAGCAGGGTTGCGCAAATACTCTACGTCACTGTTAACTCAAAAAAACACGGGCAGGGGACCACGAGGGGAGCCCCTTGCCCGTGAGTTCGGTGGCGACGCCTGCGCGAACGGGCCTCCCGCTGACGGGGGCAGGGCGCGCACAGGGGTGTAGCCCTTCACGACGGGGGATGCGTGAAGGGCTACGTGTGCATTATGGCCCGAGGGCACGCAGTCATCAACTGACCCGCCGGTCAGTGTTCTTGGCGTTTTCGATGTCCGGGTCCCGCAGGTGCGGCCGAAGAGGGCCGGCAGGCGCGGCCGAAGAGGGCCGGCGTGTGCGCCGGACCGGCGGCCCCGGGGGTGGCCCGCTCAGATAACTTCCCCCGTCCGGCCAGGGAAATCTGTCGCGGCTATGATAGAGACGATGGCTCGCACAACGAGAGTTTCTCCAACGGTCAACGAAGTCGGCGACACGCGGCAGGTGCCCATGCCCCCCGAAACCCCTCCGCACTCCACCGACCGTCTCGATGACGACGACTACCCCGCCTACACCATGGGCCGCGCCGCGGAGATGATCGGCGCCACGCCCGGATTCCTCCGCGCGATCGGCGAGGCCAGGCTGATCACCCCCCTGCGCTCCGAGGGCGGCCACCGCCGCTACTCCCGCTACCAGCTCCGCGTCGCCGCCCGCGCCCGGGAGCTCGTCGACGGGGGCACGCCGATCGAGGCCGCCTGTCGCATCGTGATCCTGGAGGACCAGCTCGAAGAGGCGCTCCGGCTCAACGAGGAGCTGCGCAGGCCGACTCCCGACTCCTGAGGGCCGGTCTCCGACTCCTGAGGGCCACGTCTCAGGGCCTCGCCTTCCGGCTGATCACCTCCTTTTCCTCCTCCACCACCGTCGCCGTGCTGCCCCGTTCGATCAGCCGGGGCAGCGGCACCCGGATGGTGTGCGCCGTGCCGCCGTCGAGCAGCGCGGTCAGCTCCCGCGCCGCGAGCTGTCCGAACGCGACCGTGTCCCTGGACAGCGCGGTCAGCCATGGAGCGGTCGGCCGGCACGGCGCGGAGTCCTCCCACGACACCACCGACACGTCGTCCGGGACCCGGAAGCCGAGGCCCGCCGTGACCGCCACCCCGGCCGCGGCCATCACGTCGTTGTCGTAGACGATCGCGGTCGGCGGGGTGTCCTGCTCCAGCACCCGGCGCGTCACCGCCGCGCCCGCGGTGGTCCGAGTAGTCCGTGGTCACCGAGTGGGCCTCGGTCAGCCCGCGCCGGTCGGCCTCGATGCGCAGCGCCCCTGTTCCCACCCTCACCCTTCGTGCACCTGGAGGAGCCGGGCTGGGGCGTGGCCCTGGTCGACGGCTCGACGTACGGGCACGACGTGACCCGCACGGTCCGCGACAGCGACGCGGGCACGACCGCCACGGTGCGGGTGTCGCTGCTGCGCGCCCCGCGCTTCCCCGACCCGGAGACCGGCCAGGGCATGCACCGCTTCCGGCACGCGCTCGCACCGGGCGCCGCGGTCGTCGACGCGGTCCGTGCGGGCTTCCGCATCAACCTGCCGGAGCGCCGGGTGACCGGTGACCGCGAGGTGGCCGCGCTGGTGGCGGTCGACACGACGCGGTCGTGGTCAGCGCGGTCAAGCCGGCGGACGACGCGAGCGGTGATCTGGTCGTGCGGCTCTACGAGTCCACGGGCGGCCGGGCCGGGGTCCGGCCCGCGGGCGGCCACGCGGCCGCCGCGAGCGGCCGACCTGTCCGCAACCTCCCCCCTGGTCCTGAATCAGGGGGGAGATTGCCGCACGGGTGGCCGGAGCACTGCCCCGTACGGCGGCGAATATCTACAGTGACAAGCACAGAATTTTACGCAATGTGCGATGAGGGTTTATGGCACGCCGGGTGGAGTGTAATTACTTGCCGCGCCTGGCCGCATTCATTGTGCTACTGTAGATCTCAGTTGCAGTTGTGGTTCCCAAAGACTCCAAGTGCTCTCCTCAGCTAAATGGGCTGAACGGGTGCACTTTTGTATTTCCGGTTCATTATCCGGATGGGGTAATCATCGCGGCGACGTGGGACTGGCACAGTGCGAGTCCCCGGGCTCTGCCCCAGAAGGAGATAGAACATGGCTACTGGCACCGTCAAGTGGTTCAACGCGGAAAAGGGCTTCGGCTTCATCGAGCAGGATGGTGGCGGCGCTGACGTCTTCGCCCACTACTCGAACATCGCCGCCAGCGGCTTCCGTGAGCTGCAGGAGGGCCAGAAGGTGAACTTCGACGTCACGCAGGGCCAGAAGGGCCCGCAGGCGGAGAACATCACCCCCGCGTGAACCTGATCGCTCCGGCGCTCACGCGCTGAGATGCTTTCGCGCAGCTGGGGCCCGCACCTTGGGGTGCGGGCCCCAGCTCGTTGCTTTTACGGGCTCACCCCCGAGCGATGCCGTGCCGGTGCACCACCGCCACGAGCTGCCGGGCAGGCGCCCAGTACCAAGATCTTCACCGTGCGGCGGACGATCCGCCATGGCTCCCGGACCGGAACACCGGCCCGCCGGAGCCCCGTGACGTGACCTGCAGGCCCGCTCCGCGGGCCCGCTCGTTGTGTCATTGCGAAGCACCGGACCCGGTTCGGCCGGGCCCGTATCGGCTCAAGACCGGCTGCCGGGCTTCGTTCACGTATGCCAACGGCCCGTTCTTGCGATTCTTGTGCCGCTCGTCGCCGCAATGAATTCCTCGATACGCGCCATATCGAGGAAGGGTTCCGTATGAACCGCGACCGCACAGCCCGCTCCAATGACCGTTATTCCCGCACCTCAGGCGGCTCCCGTTCGGGCGGCGGCGGCTTCCGCTCGCAGGCCCCGGGCCGCCAGGGTGGCCAGGGCCGCTTCGGCGCCCCGGCCCAGCGCTCCGGTGGCGGCGGTGGCTACGGCCGCCGGCCCGCCGCCAAGCAGGGCGAGTTCGCCCTGCCGACGACCATCACCCCGGGGCTGCCCGCCGTGGAGGCCTTCGCCGATCTGGACATGCCCTCGCCGCTGCTTTCGGCGCTCGCCAACGAGGGCGTCACGGTGCCGTTCCCGATCCAGGCGGCCACGCTGCCGAACTCGCTGGCCGGCCGTGACGTACTGGGCCGCGGCCGTACCGGCTCGGGCAAGACGCTCGCCTTCGGTCTGGCCCTGCTGGCCCGTATCGAGGGACGGCGCGCCGACGCCCGCCGTCCGCTGGCCCTGGTGCTCGTCCCCACCCGGGAACTGGCCCAGCAGGTCACCGACGCGCTCACCCCGTACGCCCGCTCGCTCAAGCTGCGGATGGCCACGGTCGTCGGCGGCATGTCGATCGGCCGGCAGTCGGCCGCGCTGCGCGGCGGCTCCGAGGTCGTCGTCGCCACTCCGGGCCGGCTGAAGGACCTGATCGAGCGCGGCGACTGCTCGCTGGACCGGGTCTCCATCACCGTCCTGGACGAGGCCGACCAGATGGCCGACATGGGCTTCATGCCGCAGGTCACCGAGCTGCTCGACCAGGTGCAGGCGGAGGGCCAGCGGATGCTGTTCTCGGCCACCCTGGACCGCAACGTCGACCTGCTGGTGCGCCGCTACCTGCACGACCCGGTCGTCCACTCGGTCGACCCGGCCGCCGGTGCGGTGACGACGATGGAGCACCACGTGCTCTACGTCCACGGCGCCGACAAGTACGCCACCACGACGGAGATCGCCGCCCGCGACGGCCGCGTGATCATGTTCCTGGACACCAAGCACGCCGTGGACAAGCTCACCGACCACCTGCTCAACAGCGGGGTCCGGGCGGCGGCGCTGCACGGCGGGAAGTCGCAGCCGCAGCGCACCCGCACCCTGACCCGGTTCAAGACCGGCCACGTCACGGTGCTGGTCGCCACCAATGTCGCGGCGCGCGGCATCCACGTCGACAACCTCGACCTGGTCGTCAACGTCGACCCGCCGAGCGACCACAAGGACTACCTGCACCGCGGCGGCCGCACCGCCCGTGCCGGGGAGTCCGGCAGTGTCGTCACGCTGGTGCTGCCCAACCAGCGCCGCGAGATGACGCGCCTGATGGCGGACGCCGGGATCACCCCGCAGATCGCCCAGGTCCGCTCCGGCGAGGCCGAGCTGAGCCGGATCACCGGTGCGCAGGCACCCTCGGGCGTGCCCGTCACCATCACCTCGCCGGTGTCGGAGCGGCCCAAGGGCGGATCCTCGTCCCGCGGCCGCCGCAGCCGCCCGGCCCAGGCCCGGCGCACCTCGGCGTCGGCGTCGTCTTCGTCCTCCTCCTCGTCCCAGCCGCGGGGTGGCGGTGCGCAGCGCCGGTCCTCCGGCAACCGTGCCGCCTGACCGTTGCCCGCGTTCCCGTCCGGTTCCGCCCCCCGACCCCGTTGAGGCACTATGCGCTGCGTCATCGCCCGCTTCCCCTTCGACCTGTTCAAGCATGAGGTCGAGGCTTCGATGAAGGGCATCAAGCCCGAACCCGTCACCGGGGAATCGGTGATCATCAGCCGTCGTGTCTATCCGGTCAAGCAGGTGGGTGAAGTGATCACCCGGCAGGACCGCCGCGACTTCACGGCCGGTGAGGTGACCAGGGCGCTGGGGCGTCTCGGCTTCACCTGCCGGTCCGTACCGGCGCCGTCCGCTCCGGTGGAGCTCAGTCCCATGGAGGCGGCTTCGGCCGCGCTGGGGACCCCCGGACAGGACGCCTGAACCACCCGCACCACCCGCCGAGGCCCGGCTCCCCTCGGGGAGCCGGGCCTCGGTGCGTCGCATCTCCTCTGGCGGTCAGCTCCAGAGCGCCTCGGCGAGCGTGACGCCGACGAACACCGCGCCGAGACCCGCCACCACGCTCGCGACCACGTTGGCCGCCGCGTAGGACCGCGCGCCGTCCTCGGCCAGCCGCAGCGTCTCGTAGCTGAAGGTCGAGTACGTGGTCAGCGCCCCGCAGAGCCCGGTGCCGAGCAGCAGCTGCACGTGCGAAGAGGCGGCGCCGGCCGTCACCGCACCGGTCAGCAGCCCCAGCACCAGGCAGCCCGCGACGTTCACCGTGAACGTTCCCCAGGGGAACACGGCGTCGTGCCGGGACTGCACCGCCCGGTCGGTCAGGTACCGCAGCGGGGCGCCGACCGCCGCGCCGACGATCACCAGCAGCCAGTTCACCCGGGCGCCTCCGGCTCGCCCCGCCGCACCAGCTCGCAGGCGTCCAGGACGACCGGGCTGTCGCCGGTCAGCTCCTCGATCAGGGGCAGGAACGCGCGCACCTTCTCCTCGGTGTCCACGATCACCACCGCCACCGGCAGGTCCTCGCTCAGCGAGAGCAGCCGCTGGGTGTGGATCATCGAGGAGGCGCCGAAGCCCTCGATCCCGCGGAACACGCTGGCGCCCGCCAGCCCCGCCGCGTGCGCCCGGTGCACGATCTCGGTGTAGACCGGCCGGTGGTGCCAGCCGTCGGACTCGCCGACCAGGACGGTCAGCCGCAGGGCGCGTTCGGTCCTCGATGTCGTCATGGCTGCCTCCACGCCAGCACACGGCGTGTCAGCCACACCGCGCTCCACACCGCCGCGAGGGCCGCGAGCAGTGTCAGTCCCAGATACGCCAGACCGCTGCGGGCCCGGTTCCCGTCGACGAGGCGCTCGATGTCCACGGCGTAGGTGGAGAAGGTGGTGAACCCGCCCAGCACCCCGGTGCCGAAGAACGGCCGCACCAGCCGGTGGGCCGCCCACACCTCGCTGATCACCACCATGAACACGCCGATCACCGCGCAGCCGATGACGTTCACCACGAGGGTCGTCCACGGGAACCCGTCACCCGCCGTGGGCCACAGCAGCGACGCCCCGTAGCGCGCGGACGCGCCGACGGCGCCGCCGAGCGCGATCACCGCGACGACCGGGGTCTGCGGGTTCAGGGGCTTCGTGGGCACACGTCTCCTACCTGCCGGGGCGCCCGCCGGACGCGGGTGCGCTCGTCGCCAAGTAGGGACCGTTGGCGGCGCGATCGCGGCCGCGGTTCGGGTACGGCGGGCCCCACCGCCGCGCGGCGGCCGTCACCGGCCCCCGCTTCCTCCAGATTATCGGGTGGTCCCCACGGGGGCGTGCCGGGCCCGATGCGGTTCCCGGGCACCGGGGATCCCCGGTGTTAGGCTCGCGCGGCCGTCCGCGCGGAGCGCGGTGTGCACGAGGGACGAGCGGTGTCACGAGGGACGACAGGACCGACAGGACCGACACGAGGGAATGGCCGTGGAGAAGACGCCTCCGAGGATCGTGGTGGTCGTACCCACCTATGACGAGCGGACGAACCTGCCGGTCCTGGTCGGCCTGCTGACGGACCTGGGCCTGCCCGGTCTGCGCGTGCTCGTGGTGGACGACAACTCCCCGGACGGCACGGGCGAGGTGGCCGACCGGCTCGCGGCGGAGACCGGGGGCGTCGTGGGGGTGCTGCACCGGACGGAGAAGGACGGGATCGGCCGGGCCTATGTGGCGGGGATGGCGCGGGCGCTCGCCGAGGGCGCGGACGTGGTGATTCAGATGGACGCGGATCTCTCCCATCCGGTGTCCAGGGTGCCGGTCATGGTCGACACGCTGTTCGCCGAGGACGCCGCGGTGGTGATCGGCTCGCGCTATGTCGAGGGCGGCTCGCTCGCGACGGAGTGGCCCCGGCATCGCAAGGCGCTGTCCGCCTGGGCGAATTTCTACGTCAACGCGATTCTGCGGCTGGGGGTGAAGGACGCCACCGCCGGATTCAAGGCGTGGCGGGCCTCGGCGCTGAACGCGATCGACGTCCCCTCGGTGCGCAGCAACGGGTATTCGTTCCAGGTGGAGATGAACCACCGCGCGGTCCGGCGCGGGCTGCGGATCGTCGAGGTCCCGATCCGGTTCGAGGAGCGGGTCAGCGGTGAGTCGAAGCTCGGTCTGCGGGTGCAGATCGAGTCCGCGATCGCCCCGTGGAAGCTGCTCCTGGGCCGGTACAAGGGCTGACCGCCGGCGGTTCACCCGATCGGCCACCGCATCTGCGGGCCCGGCGGCGAGGCCGCAGGGTGGTCCCATGTGGCCCCGACGAGTCGTGCTGGGCGCCGCGGTCCTCCCGTTCGCCCTGCTGGTGCCGAGGGACGCCCCGGTGCGGCTCGCGCTGCCCGCGTCGGCGGCCGCCGCCCACGAGCGGCCGCGCCCGGTGCCGCGCGGGGCGCCGCAGCCGGCGATCGTCAGCCGGGCGGCCTGGCATGCGGACGAGCGCATGGTCAGGGAGCCGGCGGTGTACACGGGCCCGGTGCGGGCGGCCTTCATCCACCACACCGGGGAGACCAACGACTACGCCTGCGCGGACGTGCCGCGGATGCTGCGGTCGGTGGAGGAGTCCCACATAGAGGGCAACGGCTGGGACGACATCGGCTACAACTTCCTCGTCGACCGGTGCGGGACGATCTACGAGGGCCGGGCGGGCGGCATCCGGCGTTCGGTCCGCGGCGCGCACACCACGGGCTTCAACGCCGACAGCGTGGGCATCGCGGTGCTGGGCGACTACGGAAGCGGGGCCACGGTGCCGCCGGTCCTCGTACGGGCCCTGGCGAAGGTGGCCGCGTGGAAGCTGATGCCGGGCGTCGATCCGCGCGGCACGGTGCGGCTGGTCTCGACGAACGACGCGAGCAGGTTCCCGAAGGGCACGGCCGCCGTGCTGCCTGTCATATCGGGCCACCGTGACGCGTACCGGACGGACTGTCCGGGCGAGGCGCTGTACGCCGCGCTGCCCGCGATCCGGGCCGCGACGGCGGCTCTGCGCAAGGGGCGGTGAACGGCCGGGGCCGCTCCCGCCAGGACTATTGCGCTAGTACATATTCACTTTCTGCCTAGTTCGAAATGGGCTAGGGTTCCGGCATGTCTGCCACGTCCCCGCTTCCCGTGACCCTGACCGGCCGCCACGTCCGCCTGGAGCCGCTGTCCCCGGACCATCTCGACGGCCTCTTCGCCGCGGGCGGCCGTGACGACGAGGTCTGGCGCTGGCAGGGCGGGCCGACGCCCCGCACCAGGGAAGAGCTCGGCGAGAAGCTGACGGCCCTGCTCGCGGCGGCACGGCAGGGCGTGTACGTCCCGTTCGCCGTGATCCACCGCGCGAGCGGCCGGGCCGTGGGATGGACCACGTACATGGACGTCGACGTGGCCGATGAGCGCCTGGAGATCGGCTGGACCTGGTACGGCCGTGCGCACTGGCGGTCACCGGTCAACACCGAGACGAAGCTGCTCCTGCTCACCCACGCCTTCGAGGAACTGGGCATGGGGCGCGTGCAGTTGAAGACCGATCACCTCAACGAGCGCTCTCAGGCGGCGATCGCGCGCCTCGGGGCCCGGCGCGAGGGGGTGCTGCGGCGGCACCGCCGCCGCCACGACGGCAGTTGGCGCGACACCGTGTACTTCTCGTTGCTCGCCGCCGAATGGCCCGAGGCGAAGGCCCGGCTCGGCGCCCACCTCTGACGGCGTACGGGGACAGGCCGTGCACTTGTCGATTATCGATATGCTCCTCTAGAGTGAGCATATCGATAATCGATGGAAAGAGATGCGATGAACACGCGACTCACCAGCGCACTGGCCTCGGTGACCTTCGGGCTGGCCATCCTCAGCGGACTCGCCTTCCTCGGTACGGGCGTCACGCGCATGCTCGACGACGGGGCGGTCTGCGTGGAGACGGGCTTCTGGGCCAATGCCCGGCTGGCGCCGGACGGCCTGCCGGTCGCGAAGGGGGTGGAGGCGGCGGGCAGCCTCACGCGACTCTGCCAGGACAGCCCCTCCGTGGGCCAGCGCGCGGCCGACCTGGGCGGCGAACTGCCCTGGCTGCTGTTCGGCGCCCTCGCGCTGCTGCTCTTCTCCCGGCTGCTGACGACCGTGCTGCGGCAGGGGCCGTTCACCGAGGCGGCGGCCCGACGGCTCACCGCTCTGGGCTGGTTCGTCACCGTGGGCACGCCGGTGGCCGGGCTCGTCGTCGGGTGGTCGCAGTCCTGGCTCGTCGGGAGCATGGCGCCGGTCGTGGGTTCCGGGCCGACGGTCTCCGGGCCGCTGGTGCTCGTGCTCGCCGGCCTCGCCGGTGTGATCCTGGGGAAGATCATGCGCGAGGGTGTGCGCATGCGAGAGGACCTCGAAGGGACCATCTGATGCCGGAAGAGGAACTCCACTCGATCCGCATCCACCTCGACCGGCTCCTGGCGGAGCGCGGTATGACACTCACCGAACTGTCCGCGCAGGTGGGCATCACCGTCGTCAACCTGTCCGTGCTCAAGAACGGGCGGGCCAAGGCCATCCGCTTCTCGACCCTGTCGAGGATCTGCGACGTCCTCGGCTGCCAGCCGGGAGACCTGATCACCCACGAGCCCGCGGAGCCCCCCGCCCGGTGAGTGTCCGGGCCCCGGCTCAGCAGCCGCCGTCGCGCGACAGCCCGTAGGCCGAGTCCAGCCGGTAGGTGCCGCCCCTCGGCACGGTGAGCCGGGTCCAGTCGCCGTCCTGCCGCAGGCAGCCACCGGCGCCGTGCCCGCCGACCTCGCGCGCGCGCAGCCACGGCGAGTACGCGAGCCGTACGGTCACCGAGCCCGCCTCCGGCACCCGGACCACCAGATCGGCCTCGCTGCCGCTCACGACCGCGGCCGGCGGCGGCACCAGAGGCACCGCGTTCCGCACCCGGTAGACGCTCCAGCCGTCGTCCCGCCAGACCCGCCGCAGCCAGGGCAGCCCGCTCCGGACCAGGGCCGCCTCCGCCTCGGCGGGTCCGTCGGGCTTCCCGTGGTGCAGCACGACGTACCCCACGGCCCAACGGTCCAGCCAGGCACGGTAGGTGGCCGGGGACAGCGTCCCGTCGTAGAAGAGCCGCCCCCGTTCCACGTCGAGTTGACGGTTCCAGCCGCGCGCCATGTTCACGTGGCGGGCCAGGACGGTCGCCTCCCGGTGGTTGCGGGCGGGGACGACCTCCACCCGGGTGAGATCGGCGTTCAGGCGGCGCAGTTCGCCGACGACGCCGTCCGTGCGGGCGGCCCAGGACGGCTTGTGGTCGGAGACCCTCAGGTCGTCCAGGGTCTTGTCGGCCAGCCAGTTGGCGGACAGCCCGAGAGCCACGGCGATCACGACGGTGCGCGTCCAGGCCCTCTCCCGGACGAGTGCCAGGAGCGCCGCGAGCAGCACCGGGACGGCGACGAGACCGAGGAGCCGCTCGACATTCGTGCCGATCGGGGAGGCGACGAGGAAGACGAGGAGCACGCCGACGGCGTACACCACGGCGCCGTAACGCGGTACGCGCCATTCGCGCCCCGGCGGCGCCGCGACGGCCAGCGCGGCGCAGATGCCGAGCGGCATCCACAGCCGGCCGCTGTGCATGGGCTGCTCGCCGCCGCCGGGGAAGAGCAGCGCGACGGTTCCCACGACGGCGAAGAACGGGACGATCAGGATGACGCCCTTGTGCCACTGCCGGTCGAGGAGGTACGCCGCCCCCGCCACCACGAGGAAGAGCCCCGCGACCGGACTGGCCATCGTCGCCAGCGCCCCGGCCACGACGGCGACCACGGCGCGGTCGGCGTACAGGCAGGCGACGAGCCCGATCGCGACGCCGAGCGCGAACGTCGTGCGCCCCGAGGCGACGTTGCACCACAGGGCGAGCGAGGCGAGGACCGCGGGGGCGAGCGGCAGGCGCATCCCGGTGCGTACGAACAGCACGGCGATGAGCCACGAGCCGGCGATCCCGGCGGCCACGGAGACCGTCCGGACACCGAGGAAGGCCATCAGGTAGGAGGAGAAGACGCTGTAGCCGGCGGTGTGGATCCCGCCGTACCAGGAGAGGTTGTACGCCGAACCCGGGTGGCGTGCGGTGAATCCCGACCAGGCGAGCTGCGCGGCCAGGTCGCCGCCGCCGGTGGCCAGGACGAGTGCCCACACGACGTACAGCGGGACCACGACACCCACGGCGACGAGCGGCACGCGTTGCCGCCGCCACCAGGGCGGGACGGCCGGTTCCCCGTCCCGGCCGTCCCTCAGCCGATCGCCGACGTCATCCGTACTCGCTCGCACTTCCCCGCTGACACCCACCCGGCAACCCTAGGGCCTGTCGTCAGACCATGCCGGACAAGGGCCGGGGCCCGTCGGGTCAGCGCAGGGTCTTCAGCATCTCCGCGCCGAACGGCGTGATGTCACCGGTGCGCCCGTCGAGGGTCTTCGCGGCCCATTCGGGGTCGGCGATCAGCGCACGGCCGACGGCGACCATGTCGTCTCCCGCGAGTGCCGTGACGTCGGGCGACGTTGTCGTCCCAACGGTGCGGCGTACGCCTGCCGAACCCCGTGGGAACAGCTATACGATGGGCGACCTCTGGGGGAGATGCGTCGGCTGGGGGCCGGGTCGGCACGTGCGACGGTGCGCAATCCCCCGTGGGTCCTGGGGAGGGTCTGGTAGATGAGTCGTCGTGTTTTCGTGCGTCCACGCAGGACGGTCGGCGCGTGGGTCGCGGTCGTGGTGGCGACGGGTCTGTCGGTGGGGGCGGGGCCGCTGCCGCAGTCGGCCTCGGCGGCTGACACACCGCAGGAGACCGTGGTGCCGGCTGCCACGCGCGGCACCCACGAGTCGGCATCGCTGTTCTACCCCGACACGCAGTCGGGGACCGACGGGGCAGGGGCGGAGGGGGTCTTCCACCGGCTGGAAGGCCGGACGGGCCTGGTCTGGACGCGTTACGCGGACGGCAGCTCCACCCCCGTGCCCGCTGACAAGCCTCTCGTGTCGAACCGGGGGACGGGCACCGATGTCCTGGCGCGCAACGACGGCGGCCGGATCGTGCTGTGGGACGCGGCCGGCGGCACCACGGAAACGGTTCAGGTGCCGGACGGCCTGCAGTTGATGGGTGTCTACGGCACCACGGTCGTCGCCTTCAGGAACGGCACCGCGGACGACGGGCTGTCGACACGGTTCATCCACCTGCTCACCCCGAATCCCGATGGCACCACGCGTGACGTGACGGTCAGCGGTATGCCCGCCGGCCTGAGGCTGGCGACGTCCCGCGCGGCGGACGCCGGCAGTCTGCTGTTCGTCGCCGAGTGGGACGACACGCACCGGATGGTGGCTGTCGACCGGGAGACCGGCCGGGTCCAGAGCTGGACGCAGCCGATCCCCGTGGCGAACATCCTGGCGAGGATGTCCAAGGACCACGTCGTCCTGTACTTCCCCAGCAACCCGAAGGTGCTGGTGCTGCCGCGCTCCGACCTGTCGGCGACCCCGGCCGAGCTGACGCTGGGCGGCCCCGACGTCAGGAACCCCGCCAACGACCTGGCACTCGTCGGTGAGTGGCTGGTCCACCGTCCCGGTACGGCGATCCTGGCCCAGCCGTTGACCGGCGGCAAGAGCGTCACCGTCGTCGCCTCGTCGAACCCCGACGTCTCCTCGGCGCCCGACGGATCCGCGGTGGTGGTGGGCCGCACGACCGCTGACGACTGGGGCATCCAGCGCCTTGCTCCCGGCGCCGACGGCAGGCCCGTCGTCACCCAGGTCAAGCCGCTCCCCAAGCCGGTCGCCAGGATCCAGGGCCTGTCCCTGGAACAGGGCAGGCTCGTCGTGGCCGACCCCAGCAGCGGCCGGCGGGACGCCTACCTGCGGACCGTCCCCACCACCGGTACCCCCGAGTTCGGCGCACGTTCCACGTTCACGAAGCCCGACGTGGCCATGGCTCAATGCCCGGACCCGGATGCCGGCTGCTCCACGGTCCGGGGCACGGCCGACGGCCGGATCGCCTGGCTGGAACGGGGACAGCCGTCGGACGACGACCGGCTCCGGGTCCACGGCCCGAACGGGTTCTATGACCGCGGCGTCCCCGCCGGCGGCCGGATCACCGACGTGTCCGGTGACTACGTGATCTACGCGGGTACCGACCAGCAGTACGTGTACCGGCTCGACGACTCCGCCGGCCCGGTGACCCGCCCGAAGGGCGCGGCCGCCCTGTGGGACGACGTGCTGCTGACCGCCGGAAGCACTCCGGGCAGCATCGCGGGCTTCGACCTGAGGACGAGGAAGGCGACGGCGGCCCTCGCCACCGACGCGGGCTGCGTCCCGGAGGAACTGCAGGCGGTCGGCCGCTGGCTGTACTGGAGCTGCGGACCCGGCGGCAGGGCCGGGGTGTACGACCGTACGGCGAAGACGTCGCTGCCGGTGCCGTCCGGCGAGGCGGGGCTGGGTGACGGCTTCGTCGTCACGCACGACAAGGCGGCGGGCCGGCTGACCCTGACCACGGTCACGGGCGGCAAGGTCGTCGGCCGTGACATCGGGGCGCTGCCCGACACCGGGGTCTCGCAGCGTGATGTCCGCTGGACCGTGGACAAGTCCGGTACGAACGCCGCGTACGTGGACGCCCAGGAGCGGGTGCACCTGGTGCCGTCCGGGGCGACCGCGCAGCCCCTGCGGCTCCTGACGCGGGCCGAGAACGCCGCGTCCGTGACGGCGACCGCGCCGGACGCCACGCCGGGCGCGCTCACGGACGTCCTGCTGTCGAAGCCCTCCGCGCAGTGGACTCTCACCGTGCGCAGCGGGATCACGGGCAAGGTCGTCGACACGGTGCAGGGCGGCCCCGCGCAGGGCGCACTCCGGGCCGGCTGGCACGGCATCGACCGGTCCCGCCCCGGCAACGTGTTCCTCCCGAACGGGCGCTACGACTGGTCGCTCTCCGTCGCACCGCGGGACGGGCTGGGCGCCCCCCTGTCCGTCACCGGCACGGTGCGGCTCAGGGGCGGGGCGGACGTGTGGCGGGACCTCGTCGGGGACGACGGCTTCGGCGAGCTGCTGGCCCTGAACTCCGCCGGACTCGTGTACTCCTACCAGGGCAGCGGCACCGGGGGCCTGCGTGCGCGGCAGGCGGCGACGGGCGCCAAGTTCCCGGCCACCGCGCTGCTCGTCCCGTTCGGGGACACGGACGGGGACGGATGCGACGACGTGCTCGTGCGCCAGGGCAACGAGCTGCGCGCGTACCGGCCGGGCTGCGGCGTGACCGTGTCCGCCTCATCGCCGTACACGGTCATCGGCTCGGGCTGGGCGCAGTACGACGTCCTCACCTCACCCGGCGATGTGAACGGTGACGGATTCATCGACATGATCGCCCGTCAGACGACCACCGGCGACCTGTACTTCTACGCCGGAACGGCCACCCACCGGCTGGCGACCAAGGTCCGGATCGGAACGAACTGGAAGCTCTACTCGAAGATCGTCGGAGCCGGCGACCTCAACGGTGACGGCAGGGGCGATCTGCTCGGCGTCGACAAGTCCGGTGGCCTGTGGCGCTATTACGGCAAGGCCGCCGGCGCCGTCACCTCCCGTGTGCGGATCGCCTCCGGCTGGGGCGCCTCGTACACGACGGTGGTCGGCATGGGCGACATCACCGGTGACGGCCGCACCGACATCGTGGCCCGGGACACCAAGGGCAAGCTGTACCGCCACAGCAGCACCGCGGCCGGCACCCTCGCCGGCCCGGTGACCATCGGCACGAGTGGCTGGAGCGCCTACAAGGGCCTGTACTGATGGCCCAGGACCGGGGCCGTCCTCGGGAGCTGCCCATGGGGTCACCGGCCGGCCGCGTCCTGCCGGACCTCGACAGGGAGTGGACCGCCCGCTGGGGCGAGACGCTTCCGGTGGGTCACTTTCTGCCGGGCGCCTGCCCGGACCGGTGGGTGCGATTCCACAGCCTGCCGGAGTCCAGGCGCTACGCCACCGACGAGGACGAGTACGAGATCCTCCTCGGACGGCACCACACCCTCCTCGCCGGCCTCGGCGCGCCCCGGGAGCTCATCGCGATCACCTGCGGGTGGAGTGGTGACCCGTCACCCGCCGGACGGGAACCGGACCTGGAGCGCGTGGCTCCGGGCGAACACTGGCAGACCGTGCTGGAGGACCCGGCCGAGGAGCCGGAGTACCGCGTGTACACGCACCTCTACGCGGGCGTGCTGGCGAACCGGCGGGCATCGCTGGACCCCTTGCTGCGTGAGATCGCGGACGACGGGACGGCGGGGGTCATCCTCGCGCCGAGGAGCCTCAGGTGGCTGGTCCACCCGTACGACGGCGGCATCGACGTGATCACCGCGACCCCTGCCGAACGGGACGCGTTGCGCTCGGACCACGCGGACTGGCTCTCCGCCCACCCAGGGGGCCGGTAGCACCGGGCGTGCGGCGGTCGTGTCAGGGGACGGGACCGGAGCGCCGGGCCGCTTGAACAGGTGTCTTCGGTGCCGGTTGGGCGGGTGCGGTGGGTGCGGGTCGCCGGGCTCCGCGGGGCCGCGGGCACGGGCCGCTCCGGCTTCTGGACAACCTGGCGTGCCGCGCCGCCGGCTCGGTCGGCGCAATCGGCGGGGTTGCGCGGTACCCCAGGGCCCGAGCCCGGCGCCCGTACCCGGCCGCACGACGGCGGCGTCGGCGAGCCTGGGCCGGGCGGCGAGCGCGGCCCAGTCCTGGAAGACGTTGGCCTCCGGGATGCCGAACTCCTCGGCGAGGGCACGCCGTCGGACGGGGTCGGGGTCGGCCACGGCGGAGACGGTCGCCAGGCCCTCGGAGACTGCGATGCGCGCGTACGAGGCCCCCCGGGCCCCGGCGCCGACGATCGCCAGAGTGACGGTCACGGAAAAGTCCTCATTACTTGACGGCACCCTGGAGGATGCCCTTGATGAAGTGGCGCTGGAAGAAGAGGTAGAGCAGGACGATCGGCGTGATCACGATGATCGTGCCGGCGGACAGCAGCGGGATGTTCTGGCCGAACTGCTGGACGAACTTGCCGAGTCCGGACGGCGCGGTGCGCATCGCCGGATCCTGGATCAGGACCAGCGCGAGCAGGAACTGGTTCCAGGACCACATGAAATACAGCAGGCCGAGCGTGGTGAGCGCCGGTCCCGCGGTCGGCAGCAGCACCTTGGTCAGCGTCCGCCAGCTGCCCGCGCCGTCGACCGCCGCGGCCTCGGTGAGCTCCTGCGGCAGGGACTCGAAGTGGGTGCGCATCCAGTAGACGCCGAAGGGCATGAACAGACCGATGAGCGGCAGGATCACCGCCCAGTAGGTGTTCAGCAGGCCGACGGACCGCAGGTCGTAGTAGAGCGGGATGACGATCGCCTCGTACGGCAGCGCCATGCCCAGCATCAGGATCGCGAACAGCGGTCCCTTGACGCGCAGCCGCATGGCCGCCAGGCCGTATCCGGCGAGCGTCGCGAGGATCAGGGCGATCGGTACGACTCCGAGCGCGATCACGGCACTCGACTTCAGCAGCGAGCCGAAGCCCGCGGTGGTCCAGGCGGTGGCGAAGTTCCCCCACTGGGGATCGGACGGCCATGTCAGCCCCGGTGACAGCTCCGTCTGGGGCTGGAGGGCGGCGCTGAAGAGCGCGAGGAAGGGGAAGAGAACCGACGCGGCGGCCAGGATCAGGACGAGCCGGGGCAGGTGCTTGGACATTTCATCGCTCCCGGGTGAGCCTGTTCAGGACGTACATGACCGCGCAGGTGAGTACGGACAGCACGGTGGCGAGCGCGCAGGCGGTGCCCACCCGGCCCGCGGTGAAGACGAGTTGGTAGACCTGGACGCCGGGGACCATGGTCGAGTAGCCGGGTCCGCCGCCCGTCATGACGTACACGACGTCGAAGCCCGCGAGGGCGGCGATCACCGTGACGGTGCAGGCGACGCCGATCCGCGGGCATGAAGCCGGCCTTGAACTGCGCGGCGGACGCCTCGGGCGAGTGCAGGAAGTCCAGGAAGGCCGCAGCCGCGTCGGGGTGCTCGGAACGGGTGGAGACGGCGTACGCGACGGACGTGCCGATGGCGGTGGCGTGCTCACCGGGGAAGGCGAAGAACCCGGCGTCCTTGCCCAGCTTCGCGCCCCTCGATGACGTCCGCCGCGCTCACCGGCGTCCGGCCCGAACGGCACGCGGTCGCCGGCGCGGTGAATGTCGTGGCACAGCAGATCGGCGCCAGCGTCGGAGTGGCGGTCATGGTCCTGGTCGCGGCGACCGGCGACGACCGGCTCACCGGCTACCACCTCGCCTACCTCGTGGCCGGCATCGCCTGTGCGCTGGGGGCGGTGTCCATCGCCGTGGTGCGGCGGGCACCGGACGCGAAACAGACACCCGGGACGCAGACCGTCATGACGGCGCAGCCCGAGGACTGAGGGTCGTCACGCGGACCAGGGCTTCCCGGACGCGGCGCTCGCCCGGCGGGCCATCAGCCCTTAGTTGATGCCCGTACTGCCGTCGATGCTCTCCCGGATGATGTCGGCGTGTCCGGCGTGCCGGGCGGTCTCCTCGATCATGTGGAGCAGGACCCACCGCAGGTTCCGGTCCATGAGGTCGGCCCGGCCGCACGGGGCGTCCAGCTCCAGGCCCGCGGTGATCTCCCGCGCGATGGCCGCCTGCTCCTCGAAGCAGGCCGTCCAGTGCTGCACCGTGTCCTGCTCGCCGACACGGAAGTCCTCGGCGTCCCGGTCCTCCGCCTCGGGCCACTCACCGGGGAGTACCCGCCCCGCGACGATGACCTGGAACCACCGGCGCTCCCAGAGGGCGGAGTGCTTGAGCAGGCCCAGCAGGGAGAGAGAGCTCACCGTCGGTGTCACGCGGGCATCCGCGTCGGAGACACCCTCGAGCTTCCGGAGCAGATCGGCGCGTTGCTTGTCGAGGAACCCGCAGAGGGCTTCCCGCTCGGTGGATATCGAGAACTGATCGGCAGTCATGGCGCGGACGGTACCGGACGACCGATCCGGTCCGGCGGGCCTGCGCGACCGGCGGCACCCCGCCCGTCCCTGTCGCGGAACTCCTCCCAATGTCGCCGCCCCCCTGCAGATTTGTCCGCGATCGGTAACCGAGGGATCTTGTGGGGGCGTTCGTGTGTCTTGATGGGTGCACGGCATCGGCGGAGACGACAAAGGGGCGGGCGGACATGGCGAAGCACAAGGGAAGGGGATGGCACAGCCGGCTTCTGGCGGCGGCACTCGGAGTGACGGCGCTGGCCGCCGCGACCTCGGTGTGGACCGCGCAGGCCGAGACCGCCGGAGGGCGGCAGCCGCAGGCGCACGTCTCCTCGCCGGACGGCCGGGCCCAGGACGGGAAGGCGGCCAAGGTGGCGGAGGACATCGCGCACGCCTCGGACCGCGGTGCCAAGGGCGTCAACATCACCATCGACGACGGACCGGACCCGACCTGGACGCCGCAGGTCCTGCAACTGCTGAAGGACAGCGGTGTGAAGGCCACGTTCTGCATGGTGGGCACGCAGGCCCAGGCGTACCCGGACCTGGTCAAGGCGGTCGTGGCGGGCGGCCACCGGCTGTGCAACCACACCGTTTCGCACGACACCGCCATGGACACCAAGTCCGAGGCCTACCAGTCCCAGCAGATCCTGGACGCCGAACGCATGATCACCAAGGCGTCCGGTGGCGTCCGGCCGCAGTACTACCGGGCCCCGGGCGGCGCCTTCACCCCGTACAGCCGACACCTCGCCGCGTCCCGGGGGATGCGTCCGCTGGGCTGGAACGTCGACACCAAGGACTTCGAGCATCCCGGTGTGGACACCATGGTCGCCACCGTCAAGAGCGAGATCTCCAACGGGCCGACCGTCCTCTTCCACGACGCGGGCGGGGACCGCTCGCAGACCTTGGCCGCTCTGCGCCAGGTACTGCCCTGGCTGAGGCAGCAGGGGTACTCCTTCGGCTTCCCCGTGCGGTGATCGAGGCTCTCGGAGGAGGCCGTCGCCCGGACCGTCCGGGCCTCGAAGCGCGACTGAACCGGGCCGGGCCGTCTCAGGAGGCCTACTCGGCTGCTGCTGCCGCCGCTGTGGCCGACGCCTCGGCCAGGTGCTCGAACGTCTCGTTGAGTACCGCCCTGCGTTCGTCCTTGTACGCGGGCTTCGGCCCCAGGCCGTCGATCGTCCGCTCCCACACCGCCAGGAACGTCTTCTGCCAGGTCCGGATCACCTCGGGCGACGGGAGAGTCGCGCCCACCCATCCCTGCCGGTTCAGGAGGAGCAGCAGCTCCAGGTTGCAGGGGACGGTCACACCCCAGTACTCGTCCGGTTCGAGCTCCACCGGATCGCCGGCCATCGCCTCCGTCACCTCGGTCACCAGCCGGCCGGCCAGCTCCGCGAGATGGTCCGCCGCCGTGTCGCTGTCGAAGTTGCCCGCGCCCCACGTGCCCACTGTTCCGCCTCCGCCGTCGCGTTGTGCGTTCTCGTTTCCGTCCGTCATCACAGCAGAGGGCACTGACATCCGGGGCCGGCGCGGGCCTGGTGGAGGGCTTCGTAGTCGGCCGGGCCGAACCACGTGGTGCGGCCTCCCGCGTGTCCGGTGGTGCGCAGCGCGCCGATTGCCCGTCGTTGACGGCGTGTCTTCTGAGCGGCGACGGAAAGGGCGACCTGCCGGCGCGCGACCGCAAGGGTGACGTGTACCGCTACACGTCCACCGGCACCCCGCGTCCTTGCCAGGGAGGCAGGAACGGATCCGGAACGTACAGAAGGCTCGCCCCATGACGCGCACCACACGGCACGACCGCACGGCGACACCGACGAGTGACGGCCCGCAACGCGGCGTCACCGCAACCACGTTCGCCGTCCTGCGGCGGCATCGAGGCACGCTGGGCGGTGCGACGATTCGCGTCGTCGGCCTGTCCGGACTGGCCGCGCTCCTGATGACGACCGCGATATTCGCGCTCGCCTGGCCCCTCTTCACGCGTATGCGCAACCAACGCATCTGGTACCACCACGTCGAGGACCCCTACCTGCACGACCCCACCGGCCTGGCACTGGTCGCCCTCTGGACGCTCCCGCTCTTCCTGCTCGTCCTCGGCACCGGCAGCGCCGCTCTGCAGGCCGTGTGCTCCCGAGCAGTCGCGGCAGGGGCTGATGAAGAGCCCTCGGAGGGGGACCCGCCACGGGCCGCGCTCTCCGCGCAGCTGCGACCGGTGCTCGCCGTGTATGCGTTGCGCGGCCTGATCGTATGGCCCCTGCCGCTGCTCGCCGGAGTCGTGGCGCACCGTCTCACCGGCTACCAGCTCGACACCCCGGAGCCTCTGGAACGCGGATCGTGGGCGTACACACTCGTCGCGGCCTCCCCCGTGGCCGCCGCATGCGCCGCTGTGCTGCTGCGCCTGGCGCTCACCCTCGCCCCGGCCGCCGCGGCCGATGGCCTCGGCGCCCGCGCGGCCCTGCGCCGATCCTGGTCGCTGACGTGGACGCGTGCCGGAGCGGCCCGCGTCCTCGCCCTCGCACTGCCGCTGACCGTGCTCGCCGCGGGGATGCTCCGGCTGGTGGTGCAACTCGCCCTGCCGCTGCGCCCCCTCGTACGCGACCTCCTCGAACAGGCCACGGGCAACTTCTTCGCCGCGTATTACGCCGGCATCCTCGCCCCCGTGCTCATCGGCATCCTGGTCACCGCGGCGGTGGTCTGCCCCCTCAGCTGCACGGCGTTCGCGGTCCTCCACGACCGGCTACGGTCGCCCGGCACCACTTCTTAGGGAGTCGACGTCCTCCATGAAGCTGAGCATCCGGCCGTTGACCAGGCCGGGGTGGTCGAGCTGCGGTACGTGGCCGGTCGCCGCGACGATTTCGGCGCGGGCGCCGGGGAGGACACGCGGTACGCGCTCCAGTTGCCGCTTCGGGTGCACGAGCAGGCTGCGCCTGCCCATGACGAGGTAGAACGGCGTCCGGATCGAGCCCAGTTCCTCGTCCGACAGCGGCAGCGGGGCGGGGCGGCGTATCCGGAAGGCACGGACGCTCGCCCGGACCATCGCACGCAGTTCGGGAACGACGAGTACCGGCTGTTCCAGCCAGGAGGCGAGGCGCGGGCGCAGTGGCTCGGGGGCGAAGGTCGCGAACAGGCCGGCGAAGATCCACACGAAGAAGCGCAGGCCCACTTTCTCCAGGCCGCCGGGGTCGAGGGCGGTGACAGAGGCGATCCGGCCGGGGCGCAGGTGCGCCTGGTTGATGACCAGCCAGCCTCCGTAGGAGGAGCCGACGAGATGGACCCGGTGGAGGCCGAGCGCGTCGAGGGCCTCGTCCATCCACCGGGCCGCGTGCTCGGGCTGCCACATGGGTTCGCGGTGGACACTGCGGCCGGGGTCGCCGGGGGTGTCGAGCGCGTAGACGGGGCGTTCGGCGCTGAGCGCGGGGGTGTTGGGGTACCACTGGGCCGAGCAGCCGCCCGCACCGTGGATCAATACCACGGGTGTACGGGACTCGGCGACGGGGTCCGCGGGGCCATACCGGTAGACGTGCGTGGTGCCGAAGCTCGTCTCCACGTCCGTCTCGGAGCGGGCGGGCGCGCCCCTCGCGTAGAGCGCGTCGCAGGCGGTGAAGTAGCGGTCGCGCAGGGTGTCGTTGACGTAGTGGCCGACGTCGCGGCGTGGACGGGCCGTGGTGTCGGGCACGGTGGCACCTCCTGGGAGATCCGTTCTTCGTGATACGACCGTACCATGATGGTGATACGGCGGTACCATGAAAAGAGCCCACTGACCCAGCACCGACCGGCGGAGACGCGAGAACATGCCGAAGCGCGTGGACCACGAGGAACGGCGCGACCAGATCGCCGAGGCGCTCATCCGGGTCGCGGGGCGGCGCGGACTGCACGCTGTCGGCATGCGGGACGTGGCTGCCGAGGCCGGCGTGTCACTCCGGCTCGTGCAGTACTACTTCGAGACCAAGGAGAAACTGCTCTTCTACGGGCTCCGGCACCTGACCGACCGCTTCACCGCACGGGTGGCTGCCCGCCTCCACGCCGCCGGTACGGACCCGGGCCCGCGCGCGACGATCGAGGCGCTGCTGCTGGCCTCCCTTCCGACCGACGAGGAGGGTCGCACCTTCCACCTCCTGTACAGCTCCTACGCGATCCTGTCCGTGACCGACGAGGCGCTTGCCGCCCAGCCCTTCGTCGACGAACCCGATGCCGCGGAGGACGCCCTGACCGGGCTGCTCGAACAGGCCCAGGCCTCGGGCCTGGCCGATCCCGGTGTCGCCGCGCGTACGGAGGTGATCAGCCTGCTCGCCATGACGGCGACTATGGGCACCAGCATCCTCGTGGGCCAGCGAAGTCCGGAGTCGGCCCTCGCGGTACTCGGTCACCATCTGGACCGGATCTTCCTGACCGCCGAGGCGTCGGTGGACTCGGCCGGCCGGGGCTGACGCACCGTCAAGATGCCTCTGGGCAACCAAAAAGGCCCAGGTCGCCGACCTGAGCCTTCCTTCAGGAGCTGGTACGTTCCGGCCGCTGTCGCGCCCGGAACGGGGTGGGCTGCCTCAGATCATGATGCAGCCGAGTGCCGCCGTGATGGCCGGCACCGCCTGTACTGCCGCGACGGTCAGGCAGGCGACGGTGGCGGCCGTCAGGATTTTGCTCACGGATGATGGTCCTTCCGGGTGATCGTTAAGCCGAAAGGCTACACCAAATCAAACGCGCCCGAATATTTACGGATTCGAGTTCGACGTCTGTCTCTATTCGTCGTAGACTACGGAACGGGCATGCGAGCCATCGTCGCGTATTTGTTCGATGTCATTCAGGCGGCGACTGATTCTACGCGCATCGACATTGTCTCGATGTCGAATTAATTCGAACGCCTGCCGCAATGTCATGCGCGCTTCATTGATATCCCCCGCTGCGAGTCGCACCTCCGCCAGCAGCGTCCGCGCGGCGGTCTCCTCGTCGACGTCGTGCATGCGGGCGGCGATGGTCACCGCTGCTCGCAACCGGTCCGTCGCGACGGCCAGACGGCCTTCGGCCAAGTCCGCCCGCCCGAGGCGGCGCAGGGCCTGGACCTCCTGGTGGGCCGTTCCCATGTCCTGTGCGATCTTCAGTGCTTCGAGGAGGTGCCGGCCGGATTCCTCGGCACTCCCCAGCCGCCAGTACGCCTCGCCGATCCCGACCAGGGCCTCTGCCTGGCTCTTCCGGTCACCGAGCGACCGGAACTCGGACAGAGCAGTCCTGAACATGACAAGTGCCGCTGTGGACTCACCCGCCTCCGTCAGGGCTTCGGCCAGATTGCTGCGTACAGTCGCGCGGTCGTACCGGCTTCCGTCGACTTCCAGAAATGACAGGGATTCCTCGAACGAACGACGGGCCGAAATCAATTCACCCGCCTGCATCTGTAATTCTCCCATGTTGTTGAGCGTCTTGGCGGCTGCGGTCTTGTCGGCCGCGTCTCGGAATCCGAATAGCGCGGCGCGGAAATGCACGAGCGCCCGAGCGCGTTCCCCGAGGAGCAGCATGGTCACTCCTATATTGTTTCGGCTGCGCGCCTTGTCCCAGATGTCGCCCGAGAGCGACTTGATGGCGAGGGATTTTTGCAGCAGGACGAGAGCCTTGCGATTCTCGCCGAGATGCCAGTTCAGCGTGCCGAGAACGCGTAGTGCCTCGGCCTCGGCGGGTCCGTCGCCCAGGGCCCGCGCGAGTTCCAGCGCCCGTTCCCCCGCCTCCGCGGCCTCCGCGTAGTCCCCGAGGCTCGCGTCCGCCGCGCAGAGGTCGATGAGGGCATGGCAGAGCGCCGGCTCGTTGTCGCCCGTTCGGTCCCAGTGGGCGACGGCGTGCCTCAGGAGCTTCTTGGCGTCCTGCCAATAGCACTCCGCCTGAAGGAACCCCGCCAGTGCGCAGGCGAGTTGGGCGGCGAGCGCGGGGTCGTCGTTGCGGCGGACGTGGTCTTCGACGGCCAGGAGGTTGGCGCGTTCCGCGGCCAGCCAGGACCGTGCGGCGGCGGCGTCCGGCAGGGACGGCCGAGGCGTCGGCAGGAGCGGCGTCGGTGAGGCCGGCCGTATGCGCCGGAGATATGCCAATCGATCCGCGAGAACGGCTGTCGTGACGTAGAAATCCGTCAGGCGGGCGAGGGCCTGACGGCGTTCCTGCACACTGTCCTCCGAGTTGGATAGACCGTGGGCATATTCATGCAGCAGGTCGTGGTAGCGATATCGGTCCGGTACGGGCTCCCTGAGCAGGTGACACGCCAGTAGACCTTCGAGTAATCGCTCCGTCGTGTCCGGGGGCAGACCCAGCAGGGCGGCTGCCGCGTCGGCGGTGAAATCGGGTCCGGGATACAGCCCGAGACAGCGGAACGCGGTCCGTTGCTGCGCGGTGAGAGTCCGGTAGGAGAGAGCGAACGCCCGTGTCATCTCCTGTTCCTGATCCGCGGTGCGAATTTCCGCCAGCCGTCGGGGACTTCGGGCGAGGCGCTCGGCGAGGACGCCCAGCGTCCAGGACGTACGGGCCCGGAACCGGTGCGCCACCAGTTCGATCGCGAGGGGGAGATACCCGCACAGACCCACGATCCGCGCGGTCTCCACGATGTCGCGGGTGCGTTCCTCTCCCGCGAAGCCGCGGAAGAGCGTGATGGCGTCCTCCTTCGACAGGACGTCGAGCGGGACCGACAGCGCCTGCGGGATACCGGTCAGGTGCCGGCGGCTGGCGATGATCGTCAGGGACGGTGACCCGCTCGGCAGCAGCGGGCCGACCTGTTCGGGTCCGGTCGCGTCGTCCAGGATGATGACCACGCGGCGCTCGGCCAGCATGGTCCGCCACAGGGCCGTACGCCCCTCCAGCTCCGCCGGAATGGAGAAGGCCGGCGCACCGAGCAGCCTCAGCAGAGTGGCCAGCGCCGCCCTCGCGGTCAGGGGTTCCTGGGCGGGGGAATGCCCGTGCAAATCGATATATAACTGCCCGTCCGGGTACCTTTCGGCGAGCAGGAGGGCGGCGGTGACAGCCACCGCGGTCTTCCCTACGCCGGCCATTCCGGTGACCGCTTCCACGGCGACGACCGATCCGCCCTGCGCCCCTTTGTCGACGATCATCGAGGTCAGGGCCCGTAACTCCGACCGGCGCCCCACGAGCGACGGCTGCTGGGGGAGATTGCGGCGCGGCGGCACATCGGGCGGGAGCCCGGCGGGCGCGGGCGCCTCGGACTCGGGCGGCTCAGGCGCGGGCGCCTCGGACTCCGGTGCCTCGGGCACGGGCACCGGGGGAGCACCGGCAGCAGTCGCGAGCGGACCGGCCGTTCGCCTCGTGCCACCGCCCCCGTGCGCCAGCTCACGTGCCGGTGCGCGGGCCAGCACGCCCTCGTGGATCATGTTCAACTCGACGCCGGGGAGGGCCCCGTACTCTGCCATCAGCGACTGGCGGGCCCGCTGGTGGACTCGGAGCGCGTCCGCGTACCGTCCGCTGCCGTAGTACGCGAGCATCAACTGCCCCAGCAGGGTCTCGTCCCCGGGGTACCGCTCGACCAGCGCGGACAGCTCGCCGATCTGTTCGGCGAAGCGCCCCAGCCTCAGTCCGGCCGCGATGCGGGACGCGCTGGCGCTCAGTCGTGTCTCGGCGAGCGTCCGCCGTACGGTCGCCGCCCAGAACCCGGGCAGCCCCGCCAGCGCCTCGCCCTGCCACAACTCCTCCGCGCGGGAGAGAAGTTCCACCGTCCGTGCGTCACCGTCACTGGTGAACGCCGAATCGACGAAGTGCTGGAAGCGCTGCCGGTCCACGGAGTCACGCGCGGTCCGCAGGGTGTAGGTGTGTGCTCTGCCGACGATGGTCGGTGCGCCCGGCCCGGTACCGGCCACCCGCAGGCGTCGGCGGATACGCGAGACATAGGTGTGCGCGTTCTCGCGGGCGCGTGCGGGAGGGTCGCCGTCCCAGAGCCGTTCCATCAGCTGGCCGATCGCGACAGGACGGCCCACATCAAGAGCGAGCGCGGCCAGTAACACCCGCTCTTTGTCCGATCCGAGCGTCAGCCAGTGCCCGTTCAGCCGCAGCCCCACCGGTCCGAGAATCTGGAATTCCACCAGCGCCCCCGCTGGTCCGTCGGATGGCCCACGAGCATGACATCACGCGGGCAATACCGCCATACACCGTTGCCATACTTGGCGCGATCCGTTCTTATTCCTGATGGTCATTCCAAGGCGCGCCGGGGTAGGACTCGAAAGAGTTCGCACAATGGGCAATCGATCTGCGGGGGGCGGACAGATGAGTGATTCGAGTGCGGTCCCGCAAGGGCCTCATGGGAATGAGATCAGCGGCGAGGCCAGGCTGTACGGTCCCACCGTCCAGGCCCGTGAGGTGCACGGCGGCATTCATCTCCACCCCGCGCCCGCGGCGCCCACGCGGCCCCCGCCACCGCGCCAACTGCTGCCCGTCCCCGCCCACTTCACCGACCGGGAGCGGGATCTCGCGTCGCTCGACGGCCTTCGCGGCACGGGGTCGCCGCTGATCGTCGTCAGCGGTCCGGCCGGAATCGGCAAGACGACCCTGGTGTCCAAATGGCTCCGTTCGCTGAGCACCGAATTCCCGGACGGGCAGCTGTACGCGGACCTGCGTGGACACTCGGCGGGCGGACCGGTGGGGCCCGCGGAGATCCTCGGCCAGTTCCTGCGGGCGCTCGGCTCGGGGCCGCCGTCCACGGACGCGGTCGAACTGGCCTCCATGTGGCGGTCCCTCACCGCCGACCGGCGGATAGCGATCATGCTGGACAACTCGTTCACGGCCGCCCAGATCCGGCCCTTGCTGCTCGGCGGGCCGGGCGGCCTCGTCGTCGTCACCAGCCGCCGCAGGCTGACCGGCCTGCGTATGCAGGGAGCGGGCTTTCACCAGCTCGACGCGCTCGGTACGGCCGCCGGTGTCGAACTGCTCACCCGTGGGATCGGCGCGGACCGCGTCGCGGGCGAACTCTCGTCGGTCCACCGCCTGGTGGCCCTCTGCGCGGGCCTCCCGCTCGCGGTCTGTCTGGCGTCCGCCCGGCTCGCGACCCGGCCGAGACAGTCGGTCGGGTCGCTTGCCGACGCCCTCGCCAGGAACGCGGGCGGTGGCCGGCTGGCCGCGCTCGAAGTGGAAGGGGAGACCTCGGTGCGCAAGGCGCTGGACGCGTCGTACGCGGTGCTGAGCACCGGTGCCGCGCGCCTGTACAGGACGCTCGGTCTGCTGCCCGTGCGTACCTTCGACGCGGTGACCGCCGCGGCGTCCTGCGGTGAGTCGCTGGACTGGGCGGAGCGCCGGCTGGACGAGCTGGTCGAGGCGAATCTCGTGGAGGACGTCGGCCCGGAGAGCTGCCGCTTCCATGACCTCTTACGGATCCACGCGCACGACCGCGCCCTGGAGGACGACACCGGCGCCGCCCGCGAGGAGGCGCTGCGGCGATTCTGCGACTGGAGCCTGTACACGGCGACGGCGGCTCAGGAGCGCCTGACCCCCGTGCAGTTCACGCTCCCCAGAACCTACGCTCACCCGCCCGATCTCCCGCTGCCGTTCGCCGACGACGTCGCCGCGCTCGGCTGGCTCGACTCCCATCGGACGCAGCTGCTGGGTGCGGTACGGCTCGCGGCGGACAGCGGCTGGTACGACACGAGTTGGATGCTCGTGGACGCCCTGTGGCCCCTCTTCTTACGACTGCGCCACTATGCCGACTGGATCGAGGCCCACGAGATCGGCCTGGAGGCTGCCCGGCAGGCCGGGAACAAGACGGCCGAGCGCCAGATGCTCAACTCCGGGGCCATCGGCCTGGGCGCCGCCGGCCGCACCGAGGAAGCCGTCGCCTGGTACCGGGACTCCCTGCGGGCCGCGCGCGAGGCCGGTGACGTACGGGACGAGGGCCAGGCTCTGCTGGGCCTCGGCGCGTGCCATCGCGAGGCCGGGCTGCCCGCCGATGCCGTGACCTACCTGAACCGGGCGATATCCGTGTGGGAGGGCTGCGGTTACCCGCGAGGCGCGGCCCTCGCCCGTACCACTCTCGGTGAGATCGCCCTCGCGACGGGGGCCCCGGACGAGGCGGCCGACTGCTTCAGCCGGGCCCATGCCGCGATGGTGGCGGTGAACGACCCGCACGACGCCGCGCGGGCCCTCGCCCTGCTGGGGCGCGCCGGTGTCCGGGCGGGCGCGTACGCGGAGGGCGTGGCGAGGATGAACGAGGCCCTGGCGGTCTTCACCGGGTCCGGAGCGGCCTTCTGGCAGGCGCGCACCCTGGAGATGCTGGGGGAGAGCGCCGCGGAGCACGGTGACGCGACGGTGGCGGAGGATTTCCTCGCGCGGGCCCTCGCCCTGTTCGACACCACGAGCCCCGCCGACGCGCTCCGGCTCCGCGGGGGCGGGTGATCCGGCGAGGTGGGACCGGGGGACCGGGCCGTGGTCGACGGCCCGGTCCCGGGTGGGTGATGAGGATGTGTGCAGCTCAGCCGGACGGTGCGTCGTGGGCGTACGGCCACTCCCGCAGCGAGCGCCCCGCCACCAGCCAGGCGTGCAGGCACGACGGCAGCAATGACGGATCCGCGGCGGCCTGATACGGCCGACAGGGGCCGTGCGGCACGAGGACCACGGACCGGTCGGAGCCGCCGGCCAGGGCCCAGCCGCCCGCGCCTCCGGCACCGGCACCGGCGCCGGTCAGGGGCACGGCAGCGATGCCGCAAGCCGGGTGGGCAGAAGTGAGCTCCGCCAACCGGTGCAGTGCGCCGGCGACCGAGTGCGCCCGGCTGCCCTGGAGTACATCCGCGCAGTCCAGCAGGGAGCCGTCCCGGCAGGCGTCCACGTCCACGACGAGGTGCTCGTCGATGACCGATGCCCTGTGGACACGGTCCGCAGGGCTCAGCCGCACGCTGAACGACGCGTCGGCGCACCGGGCGCGCAGCACATCCGGAAAGGGGCTCGCCTCGACCACGACGAAGCGCTTCACGCCGACGCCTCCCCGCGTCCCGGCGCCCACGCCGCCGAGGGAAGCGGCTCCGGCTCCGGCAGCGGGACGGTCACCGGCTCGTGCGCGGGCTGGCCCATCCCCAGGATCCCGTACATCAGCCTGCGCATGTTCCGGTTGAACCGGCCGGGCTCCGACGTGATGCGCGACCTGATCGCGGCCTGCTCCTCGGAACGGTACTCCCGGGCCACGTAGTCGAGTTGGTCCAGCAGCGGGTGGGTGGGGGACAGCGTCGGCGTGCGGGCGGCGAGCGTCGCGGCGGGCGACGAGGGATTGATCTCCCGCTCCGGCGAGGTGGCCAGCAGCATCGGTGCCCCGGTGAGCGTGCCGTAGAGGGTCACCGAACCGTGATCACCGATGATCCAGTCCGCCGCGATCAGGACGCTGCGCCAGTCCGCTTCGGGCGGCACGACCGCGATCCCGAGTTGACAGCACCGCGCCAGCCACGACCTGACCTGATAAGCGCCGTGCCCGGCCCACACATTGGGGTGGACGAGCAGTGCCGTACGGTAGCGCGCCGCCGGCAGCTCGCCGATCAGCCGCGGCAGCAGCGCGTCGAACCGGCCGAAGGACGAGTGCGCTCCCCAGGTCGAGACCGCGACGACGAGTTTCTGTCCTTCGGCGAGCCCGAGCGCTCGACGGTACGCGGCACGTAGCGGCAGGCTGGCGATGATCCGGTCGTGCACGGGATCACCGATCACGTGTGCCAGCGGGAGCGCCTCCGGGCAGTCGCGCGCCAGCTCGCTCAGCTCGGCGTGGTGCGGCACGACCACGGCGGCCGGCAGCCGCCCACCGGGCAGGAGATCCTGCCTGCGCAGCCCTGCGACGCCCGCGTTCGCGCCCCCGATCACCCGCTTCAGGTAGTTGGCCCCGTGCGGCAGCGTGATCAGCGGCGCGTCTATGTACTGCACGCCGCGCGGCCCGGCGGCGAGCGCGAGATCGAAGGTCATGCGGGTCGCCTGGTCCCACGGCAGCACCACGCTTCCCAGCCTCGCGAGGAAGGCGGGCACGTCGTCGCCGAAGGCGTGCGGCGGTGCCGTGAAGACGACCTGGAGCCGGAAGTCGGCCTCCAGCAGGGAAAGGACGTCGAGCAGGCGTTTCCCGTACGTCACTGTGTGGATGACCGCGAGCACCTTCTTGCGCCCCACCAGGGTCAGCCACTGCCGTGACTCAGCCGCGTCCGCCTCGATGGTGCCCGTTTCGAACCTGTTCGCCTCGGTCGTACTCGGTCCGGTCGTACTCGATCCCGTCGTACTCAACGCCGTCATGGCGTCCCCCCCGTTGACTTCTCTCCGAGTGACACGAACTGCTTCTGTCAACGGGATGCCCGGCAGGGGGGACGGAAGGCTCGACGGACCCTTGCGAGAACCTTGCAGCGTTCTGCCGGGCCCAGCCGACAGCGCTGTGGGCGCCCCGTTCGAGGGGGTTGCGGCGCTGGGGGTGCCGTCACCGGTCGTGCGTACCCACCGCGGAGGCGCTGTTCCGTAGCGCCTCCATCACCGCCCCGGCCGCCCCGCTCATGCGCCGCTCGCGGAGGTCCAGGACGGGAGCCGGGTTCGACAGGCCCCGGGATGCCAGCAGGTTCATCAGGACCCAGATCACGTCAGGGCCTCCCATGACGGGGAGTTCCCGGCCGTCGGGGGTGATGACCGTGGCCGCGGTGGTGCCGGCGAGGAGGCCCGTGCGGGCCCAGTCGACGACGAACGACCGGCCGTTCGGGGCGGCGTACAGGACGATCTCCCGGGTGCGGTGCAGGACGGCGAGGTAGCTCATCGGCACCGTCAGCCGCCGGGCGGCGTCGAACGGGGGCGTGCCGTCGGCGGGACGGATGCGCAGCACCGTGTCGAGGACCGGTCCGTGGTGCTGGAAGGTGTGTGTGGCGGTCATCTGCAGGAATCGGGCCCGCACCAGCACACCACCGCGGCGCGACCACCGGCGGCTGACGGAACCGAACCCTGCCGCCTCACCCGGAAGGCTGTCCACGAGCCACCGGGACTCCTCGCCCGGCTCGGTCACCGGCGCCCGGTCCTCGGGGGCGGCGCGGTCCTGTTCGGCCACGGCGGCGTAGCGCGCCGCGACGGCCGGGTCCAGGCGCCGCAGATCGATCGTGTCGCCGGCCATCTCGATGCCCCCGGCCTCTCGGGAGATCCGCATCTGGCGCAACTGGCGCACGGGGTGCCGGGTCACCTGGGTCAGCCGGCCGTCGAGGTCGATCACTCGGCAGGTTCTCGTGCCCGCCAGCAGGGCGCTGCGCGGCCAGAGGGGGACGACCCGTCCGGGGACCCGCGGATCGGCCGGGCCGGCAGGACGGCCCGGATCGATCAGCACGGCCAGCCGCCCAGCGGTGACCGCCGACAGGCACAAGGACGGCACCCGCCACTGGACCGTGACGTCGAACGGTCCGGAGGCCTCGGTCTCTTCGCCGTCGTGCACGCGCAGCCGCATCCTGATCAGCGGTGTGAACTCGTCGGGGGCGAGGTCGCCGCCGTAGGTGGTGAAGGTCCCACCGCCCTCGGGCTCGTAGTGCACGAGCGACGCCTCCAGGACGTCGGCCCGCACCAGCCGCGCCTGTGCCGTGCCCTGTTCCGACCGAGGGGCCCACAGCACGAAGGTGTCGTCCCCGTACGAGACGCTTCGGTCCTTCAGCCGGTCCCTGCGCGTGATCCGGGGGAATGCCCCGCGCGTGAACCGGAGGGTCATCGGAGGGATCACGGCCGAGCCGGCCCCTCCGACGGCGAACGCGATCCAAGCCCAGTCGTCGCCCGCACGCCAGGCGCCATATCCCACGAGGAGCGCGAGCGGAACCGGAAAGCAGACGATCACTGCGCAGCCGAGGTTGCCGGTCACCACACGCCCGTAGCTGCGCATGGCCCCCCTCAAGTCCGTCCCCGTGCCCCGCGGAACGAAGCATGGCGGGGGATACCCGCGGCCCCATCGTCCCGGCGCCGTGCCCCCGGCACCACCCTTCCGGGAGGACTGGTCCGCTCCGTGCGGCAGTCCGCGCGGTGAGCGCGGCCGGGCGGGGTGTGCAGTCCGGCTTCTTCGGTCACGACGAGTCGGCGTTCTGCGGTAGGAGTGTCCTGCTCCTTGAGGTCGTACTTACAGAAGGCCGGCGCCGACGTGGTGAAGGGCGTGCTCATGGCTCCGAGCCATGAGCACGCCCCCTCAGTCAGTGGAGGTGCGCCGGAAGCAGGTGCGGCGTGCTCCCATGGACGTGCACCCCGCACTCCGAAGTGTCCGGAGCCCTAGTTGCGGAGCTGGTTGAAGACGCCGTAGGCCATCGCGTACTGCCCCCACCTGTTCGGGTGCGCCGGTGCGAGCTTCGTTTCGAGGGGCTCGATCCACCGGTCCGTTTCGTTCTGGCACATGTCATGGCCGGTGGTCATCGTGTACGTGTCGGCGTACTCCGCGCCGGCGCTCTTGGCCCGGTCGGCGAGGGCTTGGTTGAGCTTCTTGTTCACATCCCGGAGGTAGGGCACGTCGCCGTCCGCGAACGGGACGCCGGGACGGCAGGCCTTGCCGTCGGCCGGAACGAGCGACGGATAACCGACCACCACGACCCGGGCCTTGGGTGCGAGGGCGTGTATGTACTGAAGGGTAACCGTGACCTTTGCCGCCGCGGAGTTGATGCGCGTGGTGATGGCATCGCTGCCGGATGCGTTGTAATGCCCCTTGCAGGGGCTGCCGGTCGGATCGCTGAAGCTGCCGACGACGCAGTTGGTGATGATCTCGGTGAACCCGATGTCATTGCCCCCGATGGTCAGCGTGACCAAATCGGTGTCGGCCGACAGGGCGCTGAGCTGGGCCGGGTTGGTGCCCTGGGCCTTGGACATCTCTGCCGTGGTGGCACCACTGCAGGTGGCGTTCTTGAAGGACTTCGCCTTCACCGCCCCCGCAATCACCGCAGGGTAGCTCTCTCCGGTGCGGTCGCAGCCGGCGTCATCCACCAGGCTGAGACCCGCACCTGAGGCGTACGAGTCGCCGAGCGCCACGTAGTTGTCGTAGGTCGGCTGGGCCGACTCGGCAGCAGACGCAGCCGGGGCCATGAAGCCACCGATGAGCCCGACGGTGGTGCCGAGCGCCGCCGCGGCCAGTGACGCGGTGCGGACGGTACTGCGGAAAGTGCGTGCGAGTTGAGTCATTGTGCCTTCAGGGAGAGGGAGTTGCCGGTTCACGGCACCGACTATGAAGGTATTCGGATGTCCCGGGTTCCCTGCCGGACAGACGAGTTCCGCTCAGTCTCAGCTCGTCTCGACCAGTGGACAGCGGCCCGTAGTCAGCGGGCAGTTGAGTAACGGGGGCCTGGCAGGACCGCACAGGGGAGGGGGGAGAGCGATCCACGCGCGCGGGCGCTGTACGAACGCCTGGGACATGGAGGCGCCGGAGGGTTCGCTGCGTCGGTACGAGACCATGGGGCCTGAGCTGCCCTGGGGTGAGCAGATCCTGTAGGTGTGCGAGTCGAGGCACGCGGACGGCCCGGCAAGACGCGGGAGGTCCAGACAGCGAACAAGCCCCCGGCCACTGGCCTGGGGCCTGTTCACGGTGCGGGTGACGAGAATCGAACCCGCGCTTCGAGCTCGGGCGTCAGAGGGGCCGCCCCGGTTCGCCCGGTCGGGTCGCGGGAATCTCACCCAGGGTGATGGGATTACAGGCGCAGCGCGATTCCGGAGACCAATGCGGGCCAGTGCACCTGTTGCCTGTTTTTTCCATTCTGCTAAGTTTGCTCGCATTCTATTTTGTGACCGATTTGATTGTCGGGAACGCCGCCGAAGCGAGTAAGTGGCCTCGTGAATCGCTTAGCACCTCCGTGCGCTTCTCGCGATTTACCTGCGACGCGAGGGGCGGGCTCTTCTGCTGTCCTCTCAGGGGGAATTGAGTGAGATCTGCGTGATCGTTTTCGTGGTAGAGTTTCAATGAATTTACAGTGCGCCACGAAAAAAGGGGAACGGCGTGAATACCGAGAAGGTCACGGCTCGACGGCTTACGGCCGAAGAGGTTTCGGAGTTGGGTCTCCAGGACGGAATCTTCGTCTCGGCAGGGGTGGATGACCTCTCTCTCGACTGTTACGCTCCTGCTTTCCTTGCGGAGCCGGGTAAGAATTTTGAGGGAGGGTCCTTTACCGCGAAGACGGTCTTCGGCGAGGAGGTCCACGTTCTTCCGGACAATGCCGAAGAGCGCGGGGTCTGGGTTGCCGACAAGGCAGGGGAAGAGATCGAGGTTCTTCAGAGTGCGGGCGTCCTCCTGAATCTCGCCCTCTTCGTGCCCGGCGGGAATCAGGAATCTCTGGAGTCGCTCTACGCCGCCGCCCGGGAGGCCTTCGGCGCGGGGATCGTTCAGCGCTGGAGCGAGGAGGTCGCTGTGGTGCCGGATGTCAAGGTCGACCTCTTCGAGGAGCCGGCCCGAGCGCGGAAGGGCACGAGCAGCCAGCTGCGTGACCGCCGCGCCTTGGACATCTACCCGACTCGAGTGCGGTTCCTGAAGCCCAGCGAGGGCTGGAAGTTCATTGTCGAACCACACAAGGAGGTCGTCGATGACACACCGACGATCTGATCCGATGGCACGTTAGCCTCGATCTTTCGCGGTAGCCCGTCAGCTTGCTGACGGGCTCTTCTCCGTTTTCCGGAGCGCGCGCCGAAGGCCGGATGTCAGCCGGGCGCCTTGATGAGGAAGAAAAACCTGTATCAACCCGGAGCGGGTCGAAAGTTAATGATCGCCGTCCGGTCGTTGGGCGAATGAACGTGGGGCATCGTTCGCGGGTAACAGCGCTGTGAGGCGAGCCGAGTGCGAACTCTCGTGGACGGCTTGTAGGCGGTGAGGAGCCCATTCATGAAGCCTCCTCGGCACAACCGCTCGTATGCCTCCAGCACGTCATTCGGTACCGGCTGCTCGATCACGAATCCCTGCTCGGGGTAGAGCAGCAGCCGTTGTAGTGCGCCTACGAGTATGCCGATCACCAAGCGAGCGTCCGGGATGGCGTCACCACGTATTCGTTCAACGTCATCGACGTGGATGCGCTGACGATCCCACCCTCCCCGGCCACGCCTCCCAACCGGATGTTCTCGCCGGTGTTGCGAGCCCGCGGTCGACGGGAACTGCCGGGGCCAGGAACACCAACCTCGATCGCTCGGAAAAGGCTGGACAGGCTGAAGCGGAAGATTTCAAGTCCAGTGAGACGGTCGTGACGCTATGAGTTTTGTGGTGCGGGGTCTCTCCGTTTGGCCGGGTCGTTGATCCAGGCCATC